>NZ_QSDP01000117.1:0-19979 GCF_003463685.1 Parabacteroides sp. AM58-2XD | reverse complement strand
AAAATGAAAGTTCCATTTCACATACCAAAACAGTTAATGATTCTACTTTGATTAAAATACATGCTATTGTAGAAGATATAGATTTTCGTATGCATGGACTTGATAGATACAAACTATATCCAACAGAAAATATATATAATTTTCTGCAATTAGATACAATGACAGGGAAAATAGAAATTGTACAATGGTCTTTGGATGATGATAAAGAAGGTTCTGCAACCCTTAATAACGAAGACCTATCTCTTGGTACAGGCTGTGGAACATTTGAATTATATCCAACAAAAAATATATATCAATTTCTTTTGTTAGATAAAGTAACAGGAAGAAGATGGCATGTTCAATGGGGATTTGAATCAAGTAAAAGATGGATAAAAAGAATCTATTAAATCAGTAATATGCATATTGCCATCACCGTTATCTTTTTTGCAGTGGTAATCTTTATTAAATTGAAGATGCCAATGTGGAAAGGCAAGTATTCTGAAAAACTTGTGAATAACAAGATTCAAGAGTTACCAGAAGAGTATGTTGTTTTTAATGATTTACTATTCGAAAGTAACGGATATTCAACACAAATTGACCATATTGTAGTTTCACCTTATGGTGTCTTTGTAATTGAAACAAAGGGATATAAAGGTTGGATTTTGGGCAGAGAGAACGGTGAATACTGGACGCAAACCATCTATAAAAGTAAACATCAATTTTACAATCCGATAAAACAAAACGCTGGACATGTAAGATTTTTGCATCATTTGCTCAAATGTTCAACGGATATACTTTTTATTCCAATTGTCGTTTTCAATAACAGTGCGGAATTAAAAGTGCATGCTGACAATAACATAGTTGTAAACAGATATAATCTAAAACGTGCTATATTACAATACAGAACTGCTGTTCTTAATCAGGAGACCATAAATTGGATAATACAGACAATTAACCAGAATCGCATAATCGCTGATAAAGAGAAACTAAAACAGCATAAGCATAACGCAAAGGCTCGGCAATACAGAAGTTCACGCCTAATAAATCAAGGTGTTTGTCCTCAATGCGGAGGACATCTCATTTTGAGGAAAGGCAAGTACGGCACTTTCTATGGATGTTCAAACTTTCCCACATGCAAGTTTACCATAAACTCATAAATAGCAATCCTTGTTTTATATAGTATCAGAACATAAAACTAAACCCTTTCTTTCGTGATACATTGAATCGTTCAATTTCTATAGAAAGTGATTTCTTCAACTGCCTTGCCATAAAGTCCAAAAACGGCTGATTAGTTTCTTCATTCTGACATTGGCGCAGGGAAAGAATATATTCTTCTCTATCTTCTTTAAATATTTTGGTCGGAAAAAGGTGATAGCAAAATTGGATGTAGTTCATCAGTAATCGAGCCGTTCTTCCGTTGCCATCCACCCACGGATGAATAGTTACTAAATTAAGGTGGGCATTAAAGCTCAATTCGTATTGTTCTCGAAGTGTTCCCATTTTTTTTTGCTTCTCTTGAAGAATCGCACAAAGTTCATCCACCTTAGCAGGAACTTTCAAATAGTTCATATAAGAATGTCCACCAACACCAGCCGTAACACCACATAGACGGAACTCTCCTTTAGAAGAATCAAAAGAGCCGCCCAACACACTGTGAACGCTGCCAGTAGTACGCATCAACATTGCATTCAACCTTTTCAGAAAAGCAGGAGTTATAGGTACAAGACTGCCTGATTCAGTTTTGGCAAGTTCATACGCTTGCTTCAAATCTTCATTCATCAGATGATGCACAAGCGGTTTCCCTTTCGCTGTTACTCCCTCGTCAAAGAGAAGCTGCGTATCAAGTTCGGTCAACGTTGAGCCTTCTATGGCTGTGGAATGGGTAATGAGAGAATAAAGGTAGTACTTGTCATAGTCCACCGCTTCACTGATACCAAGTTTTTGAAACTTCTGGTACAACAGTTCTATTTCTTGCCAAACACCTTGTTCCATTACTTTTATTTAATAGGCTTTATTTCTTTTCAAAGGTAACTTATTTACTACGTTCAACCAAAAGAAATAATGACTTACTGCTATATTTTTTGCACGTGTGGGGAAAATGTGGGGAAAATTCAAGCAAAAGAAAAAGCTAAGTATTGGATTATCAAATACTTAGCTTTCTTTCTTGTACCCAGAGCCGGGATCGAACCGGCATGGAAGTGAATCCACTGGTGTTTGAGACCAGCGCGTCTACCAATTCCGCCATCTGGGCATTTGTTTTTTTCTAATGCGTTGCAAAGGTACGCATATTTTTTATTTGTGCAAGCGTTCAGCGATTTTTTTTCAAATTATCTATAGCTTTCGGGGAATAATATAAGATAGGAGAATAAATCCCGGATTATTTCGTTAACTTTGTAAGAGTATAATTAAAAAACAACCTGTGTATCATGAAAGATAATTATTGCGTTATCATGGGTGGAGGGATTGGCAGTCGCTTCTGGCCTTTTAGCAGAGAAAGTTATCCAAAACAATTCTTAGATTTTTTCGGAACAGGACGTTCTCTGTTGCAAATGACTTTCGATCGTTTTTCCAAAATCATCCCGGTAGAAAATATTTTTATCGTTACTAACGAAGCTTACGCCGACTTGATTAAAGAACAGTTGCCCGAATTGAAAGAAAACCAGATCCTGCTGGAACCGGCACGTAGAAATACAGCTCCTTGTATTGCTTACGCTGCTTACCATATAAGAGCATGTAATCCGAATGCCAATATTGTTGTTGCTCCTTCCGATCATCTGATCCTGAAAGAAGATATATTTTTGAAAGACGTTCAGAAAGGATTGGATTTTGTAAAGAACAATAATGCATTGGTTACGTTGGGTATCAAACCGAGCCGTCCTGAAACAGGTTATGGTTATATCCAGAGTAGCGATTCCATGCTGGGAGAATTTACCAAGGTGAAGACTTTCACGGAAAAACCGAATCTGGAACTGGCAAAAGTCTTTTATGAAAGCGGTGAGTTTTTCTGGAACTCTGGTCTGTTCCTGTGGAACGTAAATACAATACTGGAAGCTTTTGCCAAATATCTTCCGGATATTGCCGTTCGGTTTGACTTGGGTAAGGATAAGTTCAATACAGAAAACGAACATGAGTTTATTCATGAGAACTTTCCTTATTGCCTGAAGATTTCCATCGACTACGGTATTATGGAGAAGGCGGATAATGTGTATATGTTGTGCACTGATTTCGGTTGGGCAGACTTGGGTACCTGGGGTTCCTTGTTTGATTTGGCTCCGAAAGATGAAAATAATAATGCTGTGTTGAAGAATAGTAATGCATTGCTTTATGAAAGTTCAGGAAATGTAATAGCCGTAGGTAATTCAAAAAGACTGGCTGTGATTCAGGGTGTTGAAGATTGCATCGTGGCTGAATCGGGAAATGTATTGCTTATCTGCAAAAAAGATGACGAACAGCGTATCAAGCAGTTTGTGGCAGATGCACAGATAAAATACGGGAAAGAATTTAATTAAACCATTTCTTTCCCAGATAATGTACGGGATACCAGGCGGCCATGAATCCAATGGCCGCTACCGTAATAAATGCAATCAGGGCATCTGTGAACATCACCCGCACCGGATATGCGTCGATAATAAAGGCGCCGGCTGTTTGTCCCAATTTAATCAATCCGAATTGCCGCTGTAAAAAACACAATGCCAGACCTATCACAATCCCTATCAGGGCTCCGAATCCGGAGATCATCCAGCCTTCAAATAGAAATATACGACGGATAAGTTTATTGTCAGCTCCCATATTCCGAAGGTATGTACGTCATCTTTCTTTTCTATCATCAGCATAGACAGCGAACCGACTACGTTGAACAAGGCGATTGTCAGAATGAATGAAAGTATCAGGTAAGTGATCCATTTCTCTACCTGCATCATTTTGAAGGACGCTTCCTGTTGTTCGTAACGGTCTTGTATGATAAACCGGTCACCCAGGATAGCTTTGAGCTGTTTTTTGACTGAAGAGATATTGGCTCCGTCAGCAATTTTCAGTTCGATGGAGGTGACTTCCTTGTCATATTTGAATAATTCACGTACCAGTGAAAGGGGGAGTATCATGTATCCTTCGTCGTATACCTGCTGGTTAATCATGAAAACTCCGCCTATGTAGGCATATTCCTGACTGAATGAAGAAGCCGGGTTGGATAAATTGACCTTTTCATTCCGTTTGGGGACATAAATTTCAAGCGGAGAAGCGAATCCCGGTTTGGCACCCAGTTTGGATGACAGTCCGACCCCGAGGATGGCATAATCAGTAACTTCGTCTTTCAGGATGAAGCTGCCGTCTATCAGTACACTGTCTATCTGGGTCAGATGGCTGAAGTTGTCGTCCACCCCTTTGATTATTGCCACATCCTGGCGGTCGTGATAGCGTATCAATGCATTATCCTGAAGAACCTCTCCGAAATAAGCAATATCGGGCAGTTGTTTTACCTGTTGGAATTCGGCAGTTGTCGGGTCGAACACTTTCCCGGTGCGGGGAGAAATCTTCAACTCCGGGTCGAAACTGCTGAACATGTCTGCTACCAGGTCATTGAACCCGTTATAGACCGACAGTGCACAAACAACTGCGGTGGTAGCAATGACTACACCGCAGACACATACCATCGAAATAATATTGATGGCATTGTGGGATTTCTTCGAAAAGAGGTACCGCCGGGCTATATAAAACGAAAGGTTCAACGCTTGATTCTCTTATTTCTGTAACAGTTTGTCAATGTTTTCAATATAATCCAGCGAATCGTCAATGAAGAAACTCAGTTCCGGGATGATGCGAACCTGTTTTCCTATACGTTTGCCCAAATCGAAACGGATCGCTTTGGTATTTGCACGGATCGATTCCAGTAACTCTTTCCCTTTTTCGGAAGGGAAGATACTCAGGTATGCTTTGGCAACGCCCAGGTCGGGGCTGACGCGTACCGCACTTACAGAAATCAATATACCCGGCATTCCCTGGGTCTGTTTCTGGAAAATGTCGCCCAATTCTTTCTGGATCAGACGACCTATCTTGTTCAGTCTTGTACTTTCCATATCGTTATCAATTTATTTTTTCCATATCATTGTCAGACCGTCACGAAGCGGAAGGATCACTTTCTCCACCCGGGGGTCTTCTTTTATTTTATCATTAAAACTAAGTATTCCGATGGTTTGTTTATCTGACGGGTGAGGTTTTTCCAAAACTTTACCATCCCACAGGGTGTTATCGGCCAGAATCAGGCCTCCCGGACGCACTTTGGGAAATACCAGATCGTAATAGTCGGAATACAAGCGTTTGTCGGCATCGATAAATACCAGGTCGAATGTTTCGTCCAGTTCCGGTATGATTTTCATCGCATCGCCTATATGCAGCTTTATTTTATCTTTCAGGGGAGAGCGTGAGAGATATTTCATGATGAAATCCTCCATTTCATCATTGATCTCGAGTGTATGGATCAGGGCGTTGTCTTCGGTTCCTTCGGCCAGACAGAGTGTGGCGTAACCGGTGTAAGTCCCTATTTCCAGTACACGGCGGGGGCGAAGCATGCGACAAAACATTTTCAGTATCCGTCCTTGCAGATGGCCGGACAGCATACGGGGACGCAGCAGGTTTACATTGGCATCGCGGTTCAACGCGGATAACAATGCGCCTTCTTCGTCGCTGTGATTGAGAATGTATTCGTCTAATGTCATTTAAATAAAGAATGTTTATGCTTCAAATATACGAAAAAAGATGTAGCAAAAGCGTTTTACCGACTTTTGCGACACCTTTTCCTGTTTTATTTTATTTATTCCTTAAAGGTCGGGAGTGAATATTTACTTCCGGCATCCAACACTTTTCCGACGTTGTTGATTTCGAGGAATGTCGTGCCGCCACCTTCACCGAAGCTGCCGCTCAGGTAAGCAACCATGTCGTTACGGGTGATACGTCCGCTCTTAATCAATTCGTTCAGTGCGCTGTAGAAATAACCGCGACGGCTGTCATCCCACGGCTGATATACGGCCCATACGCCATATGACAGAGAAAGCATGCGGGTTACACGCGGGTTATAGCAGATGGCGAACACCGTTGATGTACCACGGAAAGCTGCCAGGTATCGGGCTGTGCGTCCGGTGTGGCTGTCGGTGATGATTGCCTTTACATGTAGCTTGTTGGAAGATTTTACCGCCTGTTTTGCCAGGAATGAAGTAACATCCAGGTCGTTACCTTCGATAGGTACACGGATGTCGTTGGCGGCTAGCTTGGTCTTTTCAGCTTCGCGAGCAACTTTGGTCATTGTCTGGACTGCTTCCAGCGGATATTTACCGTAAGCTGTTTCACCGCTAAGCATCAATGCGTCTGTGCGGTAATAGATTGCGTTGGCAATATCGGTTACTTCCGCACGGGTAGGACGCGGATTCTTAATCATGGAGTGAAGCATCTGGGTCGCAACGATCACCGGCTTTTTCACTTCCACGCATTTGCGGATCAACACACGCTGGATTCCCGGAATCTTTTCGGCCGGAACTTCGATGCCCAGGTCACCGCGGGCGATCATGATACCGTAAGCTACTTCCAGGATTTCGTCGATATTGTCGACACCTTCCTGGTTTTCGATCTTGGCAATGATCTTGATCGGACTTTTATGTTCGTCCAGGATCTGTTGTATATCCAATACATCCTGTTTGTTTCTTACGAAAGAGTGAGCAATGAAATCCAGTTCGTTTTCAATCGCCCAAAGAATATTTTTACGGTCTTTTTCTGTCAGTGAGGGGAGGTTGATGCGTACACCGGGGACGTTCACGCTTTTGCGGCTTCCTAATGTCGCGTCGTTCTGCACTTCACAGAGCAGATAATCATCCTGTTTCTCGATGACTTTCAGTTCCAGGTCTCCATCGTCGATCAGGATATCGCTGCCGATATTCAGGTCGCCGACAAAGTTTCTGTATGAAACATAAATGCAATCACGGGTTGTCTCTTTTTCCGGATCACCGATTATCTTAACGGTGTCGCCGGTTGTAAAAGGTATTGGCTCTTTTGCCGTAGTGGTACGTACTTCCGGGCCTTTGGTATCCATCAATATACCGATGCGGTCGGATACTTCGCGTACATTTGTAACAACACGGTTTAAACCTTCTTCCATCATGTGGGCCGTATTCAGGCGCACAACATTCATTCCTGCATTGTACAGTGAGCGGACAAATTCCACATCACAACGTTGATCAGAAATTGTAGCAACAATCTTCGTATGCTTTAACATATACCTTAAATATTATAACCTATTATTTACTTTTTAGTCGTTGGCAGTTGGTTGCTGCATAAGCGCTTCGAGCGCCAGCCGGTATGAATCCAGACCGAATCCCAGTATAACCCCTTTGCAGGCAGCAGAGATCATCGATACATGACGGAATGATTCGCGTGCATGTACATTTGAAATATGTACTTCTATAACCGGGGTAGTCACTGCTTTTATGGCGTCGTGTAATGCGATGGATGTATGTGTATATGCTCCCGCATTCATTATAATACCATCGTATTCAAAACCCGTTTCATGGATTTTGTTGATCATCTCACCTTCTATATTACTTTGAAAGTAAGCTATTTCGCATTGAGGATACCGGGCGCGTAATTCGTCCAGATAACCTTCAAAAGAAGCATTACCATATACTGTTGGTTCGCGTTTGCCCAACAGGTTAAGATTAGGACCGTTAATAATCTGAATCTTCTTCATTTGCTGTAACTTTATTACCTTTGCACCACCTGGTACGGGCTGAAAATATCCGGCAAAGGTAATGATTTTATTTGATACATACATAATTGCCTGTGTACAATGCAACAAGGAAATAATATAATCGACAAATATAAGACCTGGCTCCGGCTGGAAAAGTCTCTATCTGCCAATTCGATAGAAGCTTACCTGACCGACCTGGACAAACTCATTCGCTTCGTGGAAAGTGAAGGGAAAGACTTTGCTACGATCTCTTATCAGGATTTACAGCAGTTTGTAGCCCAGTTGCGTGATATAGGAATCCATCCGCGTTCGCAGGCCCGCATCATATCCGGTATAAAATCGTTCTACCGCTTTCTTTTACTCGACGAGTATATAACAGCCGATCCGACGGAATTGTTGGAATCGCCCAAGATCGGATTGAAGCTGCCCGAAGTATTGACGGTCAATGAGATAAATGATATATTGGATACGATAGACCTTTCTTTGCCGGAAGGGCAGCGCAATCGGGCTATGCTGGAGGTGTTGTATAGTTGCGGCCTGCGTGTTTCCGAGTTGATATCTTTGCGTTATTCGGATGTTTATTTTGATGAAGGTTTTATCAGGGTGGAAGGTAAAGGGAGCAAGCAACGCCTGGTTCCGATTTCTGAGACGGCTATCCGGGAGATAAAGAATTATCTGCTGGACCGTAACCGGATGGTGGTGAAAAAAGGATTCGAAGATATTTTATTCCTGAGTCGCCGGGGCACGACTCTATCCCGTATCATGGTTTTTCATATTATCAAGCAGCAGACGGAGATGGCGGGTGTTCATAAAAATGTCAGTCCGCATACGTTCCGACATTCTTTTGCGACCCATTTGCTGGAAGGCGGTGCCAACCTGCGGGCCATCCAGGAGATGCTGGGACATGAGAAGATAACGACTACCGAGATTTATACACATATCGACCGGCAGTTTCTCCGGAAGGAAATACTGGAACACCATCCCCGGAGCCGTCGGCGGGAATGAGATGTATCATATATTATGATACGGATCTTATTATATTAGCTTTTCTATCCTTCCGATCAGCTCATCTCCCAGTGCCCGTTTGGTGCTGATATGTTCTTTTACGGCTGTGACGAACGGGTTTTGTTCGAAAGCACCGCGTACGACTTCGAAGTCCTCTTCTTTTTCTTTGCGTGTGCCGTCTACGCCGAAGCCGGTCATTGAAGTAAGGGAGAACTCCTTGCGGGCATCTTTGTAAAGCATCTCGTCCAGACCGATGACGGATGATTTCCAGAGTTCAACCAGTTCGATGATCTTTCCGGGGGTGATCTCACCTAGCTTGATTCCGTAGTATTCTTCTATTTTCTGATAGGCCCATGTCCATTCTATTTCATAATATGAATTATGTTGGTACTGGAAGAAGGCATTAATCTTTTCCAAAGAATTTATCCGGTGGCTCTCGATATCTTCTATCAAACCATTTAATTGATCTTTCGGAAGGATCAGTCCGGACAGGTCAACCCATTCGCCGGTTCCTTCTTTGGCGGTTGGGGTCAGTTGTTTGCGGACTTCTTCTATGTTCTGGAACTGTGTGCCTTCCAGTCTTTTTATCAGAGAATTACCGAGAAATTTATTAATTGCCATTCCGTATAGTTTCAGTGCATTTTGTAAAGAAGAGCCTTTAATACGGGCATTCTGATAGTAATATATTTCGGAAGTTTCTCCGACAAGGCTTTGTAGATTCTTTAAGATACCGACTGCTTTTATCATTTTCTGGATGGTGTAGGGACTCAACAGGTTGTAGTTGATCATATCCAGTTTGTTCGTGTCGGTCCGTTTATCACGTCTCGGCCATTTCTGAGCGTCACGGATGGTACCGACACTTCGCAGATTGATGCCCGGCACCAGATAAGTCTCGTCGTCTTTTTCAATCAGATAGGAGAAAGGCATATCGGACGTGTCGCTGTGATGGTGATGGCGGCCCATGATTAATGAAAAAGCACCGATACGTGCCGGCCAAAGTATATAAGAGTCGCTGGTCGTCTTGGACCCTCTTTCAACAATACCCTGGTGAATCGGTCCGAGCTTATACATATGATTGCTTTGGTTCGAACCACTTCCGGCGTTCAGGAACGAATACATGCCGGCAATCAGGAGGCTACTCTTGTGCATGGATACCGTGAACGGTCCGGCGAAGATGGCACAGGCCTCTCCGTTTTCAAAAGAACAGTTGCTGAATAGCAGGGAGTCGTGTGCCGAAAAATTATGTGTCACATGGCAGGCTTGTCCGATGAAGCAACGGATGATCTTTGCCGCATCGGCAATGACTGCCCCTGATGAGATGATAAAATCCTGGGCGATCACGCTGTCACCGATATATACAGGGGCTTCTTTATTACTGTTCACTGTCCCGTTTTCCAAGCGTGTACAGTTCTCGATGGTAGCGTGTTGGCCTATGTTTACATTACGGATTGTCCCGGCATTGATTATCTTTACGTTCTCTCCGATCGTCCCGTAGTCGGAGGTGATGCTTTTGGTATAATCTGCAATCATTTCCTGTAGCCGTTCGATCAGTATCGGACGGTGGCGGTAAAGTGCGATTACATAAGCCAATGGGGCGGAAAGCTGATTGTAGATGGGGACTTCGCGGCCTCCGGTTTCGTTCAGCACTGAAACCTGTACGTTGTTGCCGAACGTACTTTCTCCTTCCACGACCATCACGTTGACATTCTCTATATAGCAGTTGTCTTTGATACGGTAGTTGGCAATGTAATTGTGGGTGTTCTCGATCAGGATATTATCGCCCAGCATGCAATTATGCAGTGTTGTATTTCTGAGTCCGCTATGTTTTCTTATTCCACCGGGGAGGGTGAACTCTTTCTCGAAATGTCCTAAAATAACTGTGCCTGAGAAATGTACATGATGGATATATCTGGTCTCGAAGGATAAAGGGACTAGCACCTGTCCCCAGTTTTCGGCATAACAACCCTGAGATTGCAATACCGCAATCTCTTCGGGTTGTAGGTTTCTGATTTTTTCCATTGGTCAACTTGTTTGTATTTCTATTGCTTTATTCTTCGTCGTATTGCTGGAAGAGAAAGTCATTGTATGGGAAACGGGTGATATGTATCTGTTTTACCCGTTCATATAACAATGCTTTCAACGCATCTATGTTGGTACGTTCCTTGGCGGAGATAAAGATGCAGTTATCCTGCAACTTATTCATCCAGGTGCGTTTCAGCTCGTCCAGGTCGATATTTTCCCGTTTTCGCGGAGTCAGGTCGTCTTCGTCTTTCGGGACGAAGGTGAATGCGTCGATTTTGTTGAAGACCATGATCATCGGCTTTTCGGTCTTGTCGATTTCAGCCAGGGTCTTGTTCACCACTTCGATCTGTTCCTCAAAAGTCGGGTGGGAGATATCTACCACATGAACCAGCAGGTCGGCTTCGCGCACTTCGTCGAGGGTCGATTTGAACGATTCGACCAGTTCGGTGGGCAATTTGCGGATAAAACCAACAGTGTCTGACAACAGGAACGGCAGGTTTTCAACGATTACCTTTCTTACTGTCGTGTCGAGTGTGGCGAACAGCTTGTTTTCGGCAAACACATCGCTTTTGCTCAGTTGGTTCATCAATGTTGATTTACCGACATTGGTGTATCCGACCAGGGCGACGCGGACCATCTTGCCACGGTTTTTCCGTTGCACGCTCTTTTGCTTGTCGATATCCACCAGGTCACGTTTCAGCTTGGCTATTTTATCCAGGATGATACGCTTATCGGTTTCCAGCTGGGTTTCACCCGGGCCACGCATGCCGACACCGCCACGCTGACGTTCCAGGTGAGTCCACAGACGGGTCAGGCGAGGCAACATATATTTGTATTGTGCCAACTCGACTTGCGTCTTTGCGTTGGCAGTCTGTGCACGACTGGCGAATATATCGAGGATCAGGCTGGTACGGTCGAGTATTTTCACCTGAAGTTCTTTTTCGATATTGCGAAGCTGTTTAGGCGAGAGTTCGTCGTCGAAAATAACCAGTCCGATTTCATTTTCGATCACGTACTCTTTTATCTCCTGTAGTTTACCGGTTCCGACAAATGTGACGGGATTCGGGTAGTCCAGTTTCTGATAAAACTTTTTGACGGCTTCGGCTCCGGCCGTATCGGCAAGAAATGCCAGTTCGTCCAGATATTCTTTAACTTTCTGTTCGTTTTGCTCGGGGGTAATCAAACCAACGAGCACCGCTTTTTCTGTCAGTGCTTCTGATATAATAAATTCTTTCATGCGGCAAAGATAATCATTTCAATTATTTCTTTATATTTGCAAACACAATAACGACTAAAATAGTTTAGCTATGAAAAAGAAACATTTACGTATGTTTCGGCATATTCTTGCCGGAACTATGGTTCTAACAAGTATGGTGTCTGTTCAGGCACAGGTAACAAATCCCGAAACATGGAGCAGTTTTGTAGAAAGTGGTGCGAATCCGTCGGTGGTGGATACGTTTCGCTGGCAGTTGTTCACATCGTCGGAGCGTAATAACTGGAGTTATACTCTTGGTGATGGTGCAATCATATCTAATGATCAGAAAACGTTGAAAATGCCCTTGTCTTCCTCTGTCATTTTTGAGAAAAATTTATTGTCATGTTATAAGAATGTATATATAGTTGTGGGGATTACGGTTCATTCTTTAGTTCCTGGGGATACTTTATATGCCGTATATAGCAATACTTTAGGGGTAAAGCGAAAAGGTATTTTATGTCCTGATCCCAAATATCCCAATCAGTCACATTTTTCCAGAAGGTTGGGGTATGATGCTTATTATTTAGCTCTGACTGCTTCAGATCCTGTCAGTGGTTCTAAAAACGGGTATTTTCAAATTGATAGTGTGTATAGCTACGGCTCAATTCGCCAATATTCTCTTTTCTCCGGAAATGGCAACTGGAATGATACCATTCGTTGGTCTCACCTTCCTCCCTTGCGTCATCGAAGTGCCCTGATCAGTGGTGAGGCAGAAATTAATTCTACCGTGCAGTGTGAGCAGGCCCTGTTGGGTAATGGCAGTCTGCATATTTCAGAAAAAGGCCATTTCATCGTGGATAGGCTTGTTCTCTATAGCACTGACAATCCACTGACAAACACTGACAGAGCGCTGACAACTACTGACAATTCACTGACAGTGCTGGTAAACTGACGGTTAACAAGCAATTGGAAGTCCGTTATACATTCCCGGAAAAAGGTAAATGGTATTTCCTCTCTTTCCCCTTTGATGTTTATCTGAATGATATAGATAAACGTTTTCAGTTGAAAGATAGAACCTTTTCCGGTAAAGGTGATTTTCTGTATGTGCAAGTTTATGACGGGGAGAAGCGTGCCCAAAGCAATGACGCGACAGGTAACTGGACGGTACTTTCCCCGGAGGGATTATCCGATGGTCTTGTCTTTGAAAAAGGAAAAGGTTATCTGGTCGCTTTGGATGCAGCTGCATCCGATAATACGTTGACCTTTTCAACCGCAGGGAACGATATTCCTGAAAGTTTTGGTAAAACGGCATCTGTTCCGATCTATGCGGCATCTGCCGGAAATACGGACAAAGCGCATAAGGGTTGGTATCTTTGTGGGAATCCATTGCCTTCTCCTATCTCATTGTCGCAGATATCAGCAAATCCGGCGCTAGATGGAAATATTTATATATATGATGGAAATGCCTACGAGTCCTATCCGATAGGCAGTGAGTATGTACTTCCTCCTTTCTCGGCTTTCTTTGTCAAAGCATCGGCAGATACGGAGATTAAATTGACGGCTGCTGCATTGTCAACAAATGCAGTTCGTCTGAAAACAGGTTGTCCTTTCTCTGTAGCGGCTACAGAGCCGGAAGAAGTGGCTGTTCATAATTCTGTATTTTCAGGAACAGAGAAGAAATGCTATTTGAAAGGAAAGATACTTTATCTGTCAGATTTGCCGTCGACTGGAACTGTGCGGGTATCTGATTTTACCGGACGTGTGCTGTCTGTTCATTCGATATTACCGGGTTCTTCAACCCTTCCGCTTTCTTTACCGGCAGGATTCTATATAATAAATGTGGAGGCAGGTCATTATCATGCCCAACACAAATGCGTTCTGACCCAATGAAAGAATAAACTATCTTGTATCTTTGTCTGTTCAAAACAATAAAAAAGCCGTATGAAGAAGATTAATATTACAACTGGCGTTCTGGTGATCTATCTGATTGTGATGAGTGTATGGGGATGGCCCGGAAAACAGCCCGATCCGGACTGGGTACAGTATTTCTCGGTGATGGGAGTATCCCTCTTCGTCATTCTCCTGCTGCGCTATCTGCAAGTTAAGCGGATGAAGATGCGGGATAAATGGAAAGAAGAGAATCGGCATTCAACAGAAAAATAGGATATATTTCGTTTAAAACGGGATTTACCGGATACATTGATTTGAACCAAAAGGAAATCGTTTGTATTAATCTTTAATACTTCTTAACTTGTTTCTATTTGCAGGTATACGATAATTTCGTAGATTTGCGATGTAATCGTAAATGAATTAGGATCATGGAAAAATTAACAATGCAGGAAGAAGAAGTAATGCGCTTGATTTGGCAGATTGGGCCTTGTTTCGTTAAAGATATACTGGCTAAGTATGACGATCCGAGGCCGCCTTATACAACACTTGCTTCTATTGTAAAAAATCTGGAACGTAAGAAGTATGTGAAAAACAAACGCTATGGAAATACGTATGAATACACTCCGCTGATCCCGGAGAGTGAATATAAACGTACCTTTATGAGCGGTGTTGTTCGTAACTACTTTGAAGATTCATACAAAGAAATGGTTTCTTTCTTTGCCAAAGATCAGAAGATTTCGGCAGAAGATTTGAAAGACATCATCGATTTGATAGAAAAAGGAAAAGAATAAACCTTTTAACACCTTATTACCATGACACCGGAATTTGCCTACTTTCTGAAGGTGAATGTAGCCTTTGTACTCTTTTACGCCTTCTACCGTCTGCTCTTTTATAAGGACACATTCTTCAAGTTGCGCAGGGCTTCCCTCCTTGCTTTCTTTGGTTTGGCGTTGCTTTATCCATTGTTGAATATTCAGGAATGGGTGAAGGAGCAGGAGCCGATGACGGAGGTGATACAGATTTACTCGGCTATGCTGCCGGAGATGACAGTAACCCCAGAGGTCGTTGTTAAAACAGACTGGAAAGGAATCCTGCTTTCGGCAAGTTCATATATGTACTGGGGTGTCATGGCTCTTTTATTTGTCCGTTTTTTTATTCAGTTAAGCAGTATCCTGCTGCTGGCTTACCGGAGTAGACGGACTGTTATACATGGCGTACCTGTCTACCGGCTAGATAAGCCTGCCGGACCTTTTTCATTCTTCAAAATGATCTTCATACATCCGGAAAGCCATTCGGAGAAAGAGATAGATGAGATACTTACACACGAATGTACCCATGTTTTCCAGTGGCATTCGGTAGATGTGATGATTTGCGAGCTGATTACCGTCATATGTTGGGTGAATCCCTTTGCGTGGCTTTTGAAACGCGAAGTGCGTCATAACCTGGAATACCTGGCAGACAATACCGTTATCCAATCCGGATACGACTGCAAGAGTTATCAGTATCATCTGTTAGGCCTTGCCCATCATTATCAGGCTGCAGCAACATTATATAATAGTTTTAACGTATTACATCTAAAAAACAGAATCAGTATGATGAACAAAAAGAGATCCCACGGGATCGGAAGAACAAAATATCTGATATTCATTCCTCTGGCAGCATTTTTGATGTTGTTGAGCAATATTGAGGCGGTTGCCCGTATTACGGGAGAAATTGCAGCCGAAGCTGTTACCGGAGTAAAGGAAGCGACTGAAATAAGTGTGCTTTCGGAGGATGATGTGAAAGTGTCAGGTCAGGTAATTGACGATTTTAACGGGCCGGTTATCGGTGCGAATGTGATTGTAAAGGGTACTAATGTAGGTACTATTACGGATACGGAAGGTTATTTTGTGCTGGAAACGACCAAGAATGCTGTTCTCCGCTTCTCTTTCCCGGGTATGAAGGCGAAAGAAGTCGCAGTGAAGGATGTACAGGGTAAGTTGAAAGTACAATTGTACTCGGATGGAAGTGCACAGGGATTGCAGTCTGCTCCTCCCCCTCCTCCTATGTCACCTCAGATATCGACAGACCCCTCGGATCTGGTTTTCACAGTCGTGGAAGTGATGCCTGAATTTCCGGGCGGACAAGGTGCCTTACTGCAATTTTTGGCAAAGAGTATTAAATATCCGGTAATTGCTCAGCAAAATGGTATTCAGGGACGTGTAACCTGTTCGTTTGTAGTGGGTAAAGATGGGGTGATCCGGAATATCGAGGTCATTCGCGGGGTTGATCCGTCGCTGGACCTGGAGGCTACCAGGGTAATATCCATGATGCCTAAATGGAAACCGGGTATGCAAAAGGGGAAAGAGGTCAGTGTGAAGTATACGGTGCCGGTGACTTTCCGTTTGCAAGGAAAAGAAGACAATAAACCAACACCTCTTCCTGCTGGAGAGGGCGATAATGAAATCACTGTTGTGGGATATGGCGAACAGAAATCAGCCGATACTTCCGGCCAGGTATTTGCAATAGTGGAAAAGATGCCACAGTTCCCGGGCGGAGAAAAAGCGATCAATGAATTTATTTCAAAGACGTTGCAATATCCGGTCATTGCACAGCAGAATGGCATCCAGGGAAGGGTTGTTTGTTCATTTATTATAAATCAGGATGGTTCGGTCACAGATGCTGAAGTGATCGGTGGCGTTGATCCATCTTTAGATAAGGAAGCGCTGCGTATCGTTAACGCAATGCCTAAATGGATTCCCGGTACTCAACGGGGAAAAGCGGTTCGTGTAAAATATACTATGCCTGTTACTTTCACATTGCAGTAATCACTAAAACATAGAGCAGATGATGCACAAATATACTGTTTTGCTTCTTCTCAGTGTCCTGTCCCTTATGGGGCAGGCACAGAGTCTTTCATTTCAGGAACTACTCAATAAAAAGAAGTTCACAGAAGTGATCGCCCTGGCCGATAGTCTTACTCCGGCAGATTCTGCTGATTATGTTACTATGTCGGCTATCGGCCAGGCTTACGAAGGTGTATTAGAATATAATGAGGCTTACCGGTGTTATCAGCATTGTCTGCAAATGGATACGACAAATGTCGATGCCTTAAGTTCCGTTGCCCGGGTAGCAATGAACCTGGGAAAAGCTTCCGTAGCCCAGGATTGTTTCCGGAAAGTACTCGAAAGCGACAGTACCGATTTTTATGCTAATTATCAATTAGCCCGCCTGTATTCCCAGATCGGCGATTATGAGAATGCCGTGTTGCAGTTCAATGTGTTGCGCGATCAGGATACGACAAAGGTAAATCCTGTTATTTACCGGAATATAGCTGATTGCTACATGAAAATGAATGCTATTCCGGCAGCTACGATCTGCTATTTTCAGGCTTATAATGTTAACCGTGAAAATGCCGGATTGGCCAGTGCTTTGGTGAATTGCCTGTACCGGATGGGAGGTCCGAATATACAGGACGGATTATCCATTTGTGATACGGCGTTGTTTTATAATCCCGGAAATCATGCGTTGCGTCGTAACAAGGCGATGGGTTTTTATATGAATAACAATATGCCCAGGCTGATACGTTATATGGAGAATTGTTTGCAGAAGGCGATACCTCTTTCCTTACATTAAAATATGGAGGTGCTTCGCGTTACCTGGCCGGACGTGCCATGGATGCGATCGATTTGCTGGAATGGGCGTATGGGAAAGATACGACGGATGTAGAAACGAACCTGTTACTGGGAGCTGCTTTAGGTAAAACATATGACCGTAAACGGGCCTTCCTGTTGTTCGATCAGGCAGAAAAGTTGATGCAGCCGAATGAGGCGTTGGTGAATATGTTGCTGACTTCCCGCTCAGAGACTTTATTCAAAGATGGTCGTCAGCGTGAAGCTGAAGGATTGCTTTATAAAGCCTGGCTTGCCAATAAGGATCGGCTGGACTTATTGTTCCGTATTGAACGGGAGTATTCCAACTGGGGACCGGAGTATAAATCGGCAGAAGATTTGGCCAGGGCTTTGTTTGCCAAGGTTACATTCCTGAGAGAATATTTTCTGACAGGAAAGAAATTACAGGGATTCCAGCGGTATCGTTCTATACTGCAATATCTGTATGAAGACGCTTTCTTTACGAATAAGACAGAGCTGGTGATGATTGCCCCGGACAATAAGAAAAGTAAGATATCGGCTGAAGACTTAAAGTCTATAATAGACCGGTTGCCGGATATCTCGCAACTTCCGGAGGTAGAAAGAAAACATTATCAACAGATGGAAGAAGTGTTCAAAAAAAGGAAAGAAAACGGAGTCGGCAGTACAAAATCGGAGCCTCTTGACGAGAACTCGGAAGCGTTTAAAGCAGGAATGAAAGCTGTTCAAAAGTACCTTGATAGTCAAAAGAAAGAGCAGGAAAAGAAATCTGAATAACTAAATAAGTACGGATATGGATAAACGAATCAAGTTGGTGGGGATTTTATTACTCCTCCTTACCTTTTACATCCATGCGTTACAGGCGCAGACGCTGTTCTCTTTGCAAGAGTTGGTGAACAGAAAACAATTTCCGGAAGTGCTGGCTCGGGTAGACAGTCTTACGGCAGCTGATTCGGCTAGCTATACGACTATGTCGGCTATCGGTCAGGCTTATGAGGGGATGTTCCGGTATAAGGAAGCCTATATCTGTTTTCAATATTGTTTGTCAATGGATACAACGAATGTGGATGCTTTGAATGCACTTGCCCGTGCTGCAATTAATTATGGTAAGATTACGGAAGCCAAACGTTGCTATGGAAAAGTGTTGGAATCGGATAGTCTGAATTTTTACGCCAATAATCAGTTGGCACGTCTTTATTATCAGTTGGGTGATTATGATAAATCGATGGATCATTACCGGACTTTAGCATCCTATGAGAGTGATAATCCGACTATTCTGGCCGGCCTGGCGGATTGCCATATGAAAAAAGGCGGTATGAATATGCTGATTGCTTTGGAACTGTATACCCGTGCCATGGAAATCAATCCGGAGAATATCCGTGTGGCCTCTTCCCTGATTAACTCGTTACTATGGAAAGGAGATGGAAAAACAGCTTTACAGGTTTGTGATACCGCCTTGTACTATAATCCTGATAACCGACAGATTCGGCAAAGCCAGGGGATGGCTTTATACATGACTAAAAATTATTTGAAAGCAGATACCGTTTACAGCGGTCTGTTAGCAGAAGGTGATTCGTCTTTTATCAATCTGAAATATGCAGGTGCCTCCCGTTATATGTCCGGCCATGCAATAGATGCCGTGGAACCGTTGGAGTTGGCTTACGAAATAGATTCGACAGACGTGGAAACAGTCTTGTTGTACGGAGCTACATTGGGTAAAACCTATGACCGGAAACGTGCCTATCAATTGTTTGACCAGGCAGAAGAGTGTATGAAACCAAAGAAGTTTTATGTTAATCTATTGGCCTCTTTCAGAGGAAGTACACTCGAACGGGACGGTCGTTTCAATGAAGCAGAGAAAGTCTATTATGAAGCATGGAAGAAAGATCCGACACAGTTGAATTTACTATATGAAATCAATAAGCACTACTGGCTAAGGGAGTCGGAAATGTTTAAGGATGAGAAGTTGTTACAGAAAACCCTTTTCAGTAAATACACTTACATGACTGAAATGATGAAGCGGAAAGAATCTAAAGAGAACTTGTTTGGCTTTCGTTATTTCTTTGAAGACTTATATCAGGAGGCTTTCTTCCGTGATATTACTGAACTCACAATGTTGGCTCCCGATGGTAAAAAGAGTAAACTCTCTATGGCTGATTTGCAAAGCATAATCAAGCAGCTTCCCGAACCCTCTGAACTCGAACGGAAACGTCGTGAAGATATGAAGGCGGCCATAAAGGAATATGAAAAGAAAAACAAGAAAAAAGAAATAGCTGCAAGGGATTCGTCAAATGGCATCAATGTTGAAGGGAAAACTTCTCGATAGAAGGTGTCAATGACACATTCGGTTATGGTGCAAAAGGATATGACTTTTGCCGATGGCTATTGGTTTGTATATGATTATGTTAATCTGTTCTGAAATAATAGTCCGTTAAAAATTCAACATATCGGCTAAGCGGCTTCTGCCACTATGCCAAAGAGTTCTTTGATAAGTTTAGTATTAAAAGTTCTGTTCGGTTTCAGACCGGAC
>NZ_QSDP01000116.1:0-20612 GCF_003463685.1 Parabacteroides sp. AM58-2XD | reverse complement strand
GTCAGCTGAAGCAGACGGCAAATAAACCTGTAACAAGGCTTGTTTTATTGACTGGCTTTAACACACCCCCTGCCCCCTCTCGAGAGGGGAGCCAGTTACAACCAGTCACTAAACAGATAACTCAATTATTTTCTAAAGCAATACCCTTTAATTCCATAAATAGGTTTCCTTTATAAATTTCATCAATATCTTCATCAATAAATTCAATCGCTTTTTAGAACTCTTGTAAACTTTCAAATGTTTACATTGTAAGGGAATTAAGACACGGAGTGTTTTCACGGTGTAATTTATCACACAGTTTAAGCCGTCTGTTCATCTTATTTTTGCAAAAGACAGATTAACAAGTGAATTAAAGTTCATCAATCAATAAAAACCGACATCGCCATGAAAGAGAAAATTGAACAATTGGCGGCTCTGAACCATCAGGCAGAGCTGGGAGGCGGCGAAGACCGTATCGCGAAACAACATGCAGCAGGCAAATTAACAGCCCGCGAGCGAATCGAATTACTCCTTGAGAAAGGTAGCTTTGTAGAAGTCGACAAGTTTGTAACTCATCGGTGTACAGAGTTTGGTCTCGAAAAACAACGTCCGTTAGGAGATGGGGTTGTAACGGGATATGGTTTAATCGGTAAACGTACCGTATTTGTATTTGCCCAGGATTTTACCGTTTTCGGAGGTGCCCTTTCAGAGACGTATGCCGGAAGATTTGTAAAATCATGGATATGGCGATGCAACTCGGTGCTCCTGTTATCGGATTGAATGATTCCGGAGGAGCACGTATCCAGGAAGGTGTCCGTTCGTTGGCGGGATATGCCGAAATCTTTTTACGCAATTCGATGGCTTCGGGGGTAATCCCGCAGATCAGTGCCATTATGGGACCGTGTGCCGGAGGAGCAGTCTATTCACCGGCGTTGACCGATTTTATTTTTATGGTGAAAGATTCCAGTTATATGTTTATTACCGGGCCGGAAGTGGTAAAGAGTGTCACCCAGGAAGAAGTGTCCATGCAGGACCTGGGAGGTTCGGAAGTACATAGCACCCGTTCGGGCGTGGCTCATTTCACCGGCGATAATGATATGGATTGTATCCTGAAGATACGTGAACTCATGTCATTCCTCCCCAGCAATAATATGGAGGAACCGCCTTTCATTCCTACGACGGATAGTGCCAACCGCATTGACGAACAACTCAATAATCTGATTCCGACCAACCCGAATCAGCCCTATGATATGAAGGAACTGATCGAATCGGTGGCCGACGATCATAACTTCTTTGAAGTGCAGGAAGAATATGCCAAAAATATTGTGATCGGATATATCCGGTTGAATGGAAAAACGATCGGTGTGGTAGCCAACCAGCCGGCAGCTCTGGCAGGAACGCTGGATATTAATGCTTCGGTAAAAGCCGCCCGTTTCGTCCGTTTCTGTGATGCGTTCAATATACCGTTGCTGACCTTTGTGGATGTTCCGGGATTCCTTCCGGGCGTTAATCAGGAATATGAAGGCATTATTCGTCATGGGGCCAAATTGCTCTATGCTTATTGCGAAGCGACAGTGCCGAAAGTGACGGTCATTACCCGCAAAGCCTATGGCGGTGCCTATGATGTGATGAGTTCCAAACATATCCGCGGCGATATCAATTTCGCTTACCCGACCGCCGAGATTGCCGTTATGGGACCGGATGGAGCTGTAAATATCCTTTTCCGTAAAGAACTGAAAAAAGCGGAAGATGTGGAAAAGAAACGTAAGGAACTACAGGACGATTACCGTGAAAAGTTCGCCAACCCATACCGGGCAGCCGAACTGGGGTATGTAGACGAAATCATCGAACCGTCGGGAACCCGTGCCCGCCTGATCCGCAGCTTCGAGTTGCTTGCCAACAAACGGCAGTCCAACCCGCCGAAGAAACATTCCAATTTACCACTTTAATACGCGAACGATTATGATTAAGAAAGTACTAGTAGCCAACCGCGGCGAAATTGCGATGCGAATCTTTCGTACCTGCCGCGTAATGAATATACCCACCGTTGCGATTTACACCCATGTAGACCGGGGAGCCTTGCATGTTCGGTATGCCGAAGAAGCCTATTGTATCTCTGAAGATGAATCAGATACTTCTTACCTTAAACCCGATGCGATTCTGGCGATTGCCAAGAAAACCGGTGCAGCCATCCATCCGGGTTACGGTTTCCTTTCGGAGAATGCTGATTTTGCCCGTCGCTGCGAAGAAGAAGGCGTCATCTTTATCGGTCCGAGTGCCGATGTGATAGCCAAAATGGGAATCAAGACGGAAGCCCGTAAGATCATGAAAGCAGCCGGTGTGCCGGTTGTTCCCGGGACGGAAGAGCCGGTTAACAATATCGACGAGGTACGTAAGGTGGCCAAAGAAGTCGGCTATCCGATTATGCTGAAGGCGTTAGCCGGAGGAGGGGGTAAGGGAATGCGTCTGGTTCGTGATGAAGAAGGGCTGGAAGAAGCCTTCCGCCTGTCACGTTCCGAAGCCGGCAATTCGTTCGGAAACGATGCCATTTATATCGAGAAATATATTGAGAATCCGCACCATATCGAAGTACAGGTTTTAGGCGATAAGTATGGAAATGTGATCCATTTATACGAACGCGAATGTTCCATCCAACGCCGAAACCAGAAAGTGATCGAAGAATCTCCGTCGCCTTTCGTGAAGGAAGAAACCCGCAGAAAGATGCTTACCGTGGCAGTCGAAGCCTGTAAAAAGATCGGTTATTACAGTGCCGGAACATTGGAGTTTATGATGGATAAAGATCAGAATTTCTATTTCCTGGAAATGAATACCCGCCTACAAGTGGAGCATCCGGTGACGGAAGAGGTTACGGGTGTCGACCTGGTACGTGATATGATACTGGTTGCCGCCGGAAATCCGTTGCCCTACAAACAGGAAGATGTAGAGTTTCGCGGTGCCGCCATCGAGTGCCGTATCTATGCGGAAGACCCGGAAAACAATTTCATGCCTTCCCCCGGCATCATTAAAGTGCGCGAAGCTCCCGAAGGACGTAATGTCCGCCTGGACAGTGCCGCCTATGCCGGATTTGAAGTCTCCCTGCATTACGACCCGATGATCGCCAAGCTGTGCACCTGGGGACGTAATCGCGAATCGGCCATCTCCAATATGGCCCGTGCCCTTCGTGAATACAAGATACTGGGTATTAAAACGACTATCCCGTTCCACCAGCGTGTGTTGCACAACGAAACGTTCCTGAAAGGAAATTACGATACGACCTTTATCGACACCAAATTCGATAAGGAAGATTTGAAACGTCGTCAGAATAATGACCCGCTGGTTGCCGTTATCGCCGCAGCGATCAAACATTTTGAACAGGAGAAAGAGGCTGCCGCCCGTATGACAACAGTTCCGCTGGTCGGTGAATCCTTATGGAAATATTACGGTAAATTGCAGATGACTGCCAATAACTATTAAAAAGGGGAGGACAAGATTATGCCGAAAGCATTAGCAACTTATTTTGCAACAGTAAATGATATGCCGGACACCGAATTTAAAGTGGAGATACTGGAAGACGGCCCGGTAAAGAAAGTTTCCGTAAACGGAAAGATATATGATGTCGATTATAATGTAGGTGGCGACAGTATCCACTCCATTATCCTAAATCATAAATCGCATGGCGTACAGATCACCAATATCCGCGACGACATGTACGAAGTAAAGAACAAAGGCGACTACTTCCAGGTACAGGTGATCGACGAACTGAAGAAGATGCGCCTGTCGCGTATCCAGTCGGTAGCTGTCGGCCGCCAGGTCATCACGGCCCAGATGCCGGGAGTAATCCTGAAAGTAAATGTAAAACCCGGCGACGAAGTAAAAGTCGGAACCCCTCTTTGCGTCCTGGTTGCCATGAAGATGGAAAACGAGATACGCAGCCCGATAGACGGGGTGGTGAAAGAGGTTTATATAACGGCTGGCGACAAGATGACCGTCAATGATAAGATGTTGGTGGTAGAGTAATTAGTATATAGATTAAGTTTTCGGAAAGCGTTGGCAATATTTATTGCCGGCGCTTTTTGGGTTTTAAAGATGGTTTATTTTAAGAAATGAGATTGTTTATATTTAGAAAAAATTGAACTATCTGTTTATTGACTGGTTGTAACTGTCTCCCCTCTTGAGAGGGGGTAGGGGGTGTGTTAAAGCCAGTCAATAAAACAAGCCTTGTTACAAGTTTATTTGCCGTCTGCTTCAGCTGACGGATTAGTAAAGGGTTTATCTCATTGGACTTTAGTCCCATTTCTTACAGGTTTCTATCTAGGAGAAATGTGGCTGAAGCCAAAAGAGAGAAACAACTTGTAAACCGTCAGCTGAAGCAGACGGCAAATGAACCT
This sequence comes from Parabacteroides sp. AM58-2XD, assembly GCF_003463685.1. NCBI lineage: Bacteria > Pseudomonadati > Bacteroidota > Bacteroidia > Bacteroidales > Tannerellaceae > Parabacteroides > Parabacteroides sp. AM58-2XD. The sequence continues at coordinate 16,245 of NZ_QSDP01000116.1, read as the reverse complement.
GTAATAGTCAAGTGACTCTGATTATGGTGGTTGTATGGCGGGAATATGACACACCTCCTTCCCCCTCTCAAGAGGGGAGCCAGTTACAACCAGTTGCTATAAACAAACACTCATTTCTGATAATTTCTGAATCAAAACTTCCTAAACTCCAACCGGGCATAATCCGATTGCAGAATCAGATGTTTCGATGTTAATTCTTTGACGCCAAAACGTTGCTCCGTTCCGTTCATGCCAAATGGCAATAAGTCTTCAACTTTACTGATTGGCATGACTACAAACAAGGAATCTCCGGTATATTCCATATTGCCGGTCTGACTGGTTACATCAACCTTCATCAAATTGATGGTATGCAAAGCAACACTGTAGTAAGCCCGCTCCGGCATCTCTTCCTCTCCCGATGCATATGCTATTTTCATGATCTGCCAGCGGCCATCCAGGTTTCCGTTGATCGGTATTTTTCCGCAGGAGCTGACTATCAGGGTCAGCAACACCACTATTATGTATCTTTTCATCGTATTCATTGAACTCATCGTATCCATCCTGTTTTTCTGATTGTTAACATTCCACCGGCACTTTTACCCAACATCCCACCTCTGTCAACACCTAGCGATCCTGTAAAGTCCCAGCCTTTTAACTGATGGGGCGTATAAGTTAATTCTACCAATGCATTTCCATTCTTTTTGATTTCATAAAATGGCAAACCATAAGTCCCCCAGTTACGGGTAAGCGACAATAAAATTCGATACCGCAAATCGCAAATTGGATTCCCCATAACCCCGAAATGATGTCCCTGCAAGCGATTGCTTTTAAAGACTATTTCTCCATCATCATTATAAATTGGAGACATGACCAGCGGATTACCGATCCCCATTCCCCAATGCTGCCAACCGGCATAGATATAGTGGTTGTAATAATTATCTGTACCACTCACTTGTTCCGGTATCTCCGATGTATGATCCCAATAAACAGGTCCCGTTTGGTCTTTCGTTGATATATATTCGTAAACGAAACTACCGATCACCGGATTCTTAGGAAATGTTATTTCCACTCCTGCCAGGCAATCTTTCCAGCCATATTCACCAAACATCTGCGAATGGTCTTCAAAATAATGTTCGTAATAGGGACGGATTGTCCAATCTTTTGGTGCATACCAGGTTAGTGAAAAGTTCCAGCTGCCTAAATGGTTTCCATAGACATTTGTCTGTTCTCCTGTTGGTGTGCTACTATCTCCCCCGCTCGGAATAAACACTTTAAAGAAATCCTTTATCCCGTTTGGCATATCGATCTTCTTGTCCCCAACAAAAGCATTTCCCCCAAACTGGGCGGCCATCTCAAGACCTCCTTCTAAAATCAACGGAAACTTCTCCCGGTTACCGATCTTCACATACAAATCTTTGGAATGATACAGCACATGTTCCGTATGTTTACTGCCCGGAGCGATAAAGTCCTTCTGCCAGCCGTCATCCGTAAACATTCCATAGGCAATATGCCCTTTAAAAGCCAACCAACCTTTTGTACCCGGAACAAGCGTATATTCGGGAATACCGATACGAACCTGCGGAACCGGACGGGCATTTCCCGAGAATGTCAAGCCGCCACTACTCAACAACGGATTATTGAACTCACTATGTCGCTCCTTACTTCCGATGCTCAATCCCAGGCAACGGTATTTCAGATCCGCATACAATTGTTGCACCACGAAAGTCGATGTAAAATTGTAAGCCACTGCCAGATCCGCCCCGAAAGCATACGAGAAGCGTTTATCGTTTTCCAACTCCCGGAAGACCCCGGCACGCAGATACCCGTTATTTTTTTCGATTGATGACAATCCCTGCTTGTTTGCTGTCAGCCAGAAAGGAGTATGTTCCCCTCCGCTAAAGCTGACACCGGTCTCCGCCTGATAACTCAGCCCTTTGGTAAACTGAGCATAAGAGTTTAGGGGAAGCAGTAGAATGCCTCCCCAAAGAAGTAAGTTTGATATTAATTTCATTTGTTATTGATTAGAAAGATTTGAATCAGTCCCCATCATCCCCAAACCGCCCCCGGCCTGTCCAGATTTTCCGAAACGTGTCGCAACTGTTCCCGCCGTTTGGCTATATTGACAAGGATATCGAGACGTATTTCTTTCTTTTTAGGATCGGTTTCCAATAACCGGTGTACGCTTTTTTGTATTTCCTGTAGGATACGGTTTTCCAGATACAAAAATAATAATCGGGTCAGATAGATATTCAGGATATTGGATGCCTCCGGGTAAAGTAACCCGAATTGTTCCTTTTCATTGTAAACCAACTGGTCGTATTCGGCATGCAATTCATTTGCGATACTTTTTAACGCAGGCGTTAACCCCGGTTCCGGATTCCCTGTTCCCAGATGCTCCAGTATCATCCGGTTCTCCTTATTTTCAAAAAGCAAATCATCCGTTTGCAGGATACTTTTCACTAATTCCGTAAAAAGACAAGAAGAACCTTTGAACATATAAAGAGTCTCCGGAAACAACAGGCAAGCCGTCAGCAGCATTTCTTCCGACAAATGAGGTTTCGACAGAAACTTATCGATCAGGGAAACAAAAGCCTCTTTGCCCGACCGCCGGAATAAAGAATCCGGATCTTCCCCTTCCGGTAAAAAGATCGTCTGTACCTCTACCGAATGCGGATTGAGCAATAAAGATATTTTGCGGGCAGCCTCCCGTCCCGGCTTGTCGCCATCCAGTAACAGACAGATCCGGTTCGTGTACTTTTTCAGCAATGCAATCTGTCCGGCTGTCAGGGCCGTTCCGCATAATGCTACTGTATTGGAAAATCCGGCCGCATGCATCGCGATCGCATCTTTATATCCTTCCACTACAAACACAAAGTCTTTCCCCGCAATTGCCTCTTTCGCCCGGTGAAGGGCATAGAGATTTTCGCTCTTTTTATATCCGTTGGCAGTGGATGTATTGATATATTTCGGTTCTTCCGAATTATTGTCCGTTAGTCTGCGGGCGGCAAAAGCTATCAACTCACCGGCTTCGTTGCGGATCGGAAAGATTACCCGGTTGCGCATCGCATACCATTCTTTCGGAACATTCACAGGAGATTGTCCGACCTCAAAATCCAGGTAAGCAGGTGTCAAGGTTGAGTTACCGCAAGCGTAGGGGAGAAGGGAGGAAAAGAACTGTAAGTTCTTTTTAATTGAAAATTGAGAATTGGAAATTGAAAATTGCTTCGCGTCGCTATCTCTGTCGACAGGATTCGCGTTTTTCTTATTAATTTTCAATTCTCCATTTTCAATTTTCAATTTCCCCACCGCCTCCATGAAATTACAATGTTCCGTCTTCTCTATAAATTCGATCACATCCCCATGTTCTCCGCAGGCAAAACATCTAAAAGTCTGTTTTTGAGGATTCACCACCAGCGACGGATGATGATCCTCGTGGAACGGGCAACGTCCTATATAGTTGATCCCTTTTCGTTTCAGTTTTACCGTCTCTCCGATCACCTCTTCGATAGGGTATGAAGCTTTCAGTTGTTCTATTTCTATCTTTGTCATGATCTTCTCCGGATATTATAGTTCGTGATGCGGGTATAACTCTCATTATAGCGGTAACGGGCAATCCCGGTCGATCCGTTACGCGTTTTTCTTATGTATAGTTTTCCGACCTGTTTCAGGCTCTCCCCGGTGACTTCATCCTGGGTGATCCCGTAACGTTCGGGGATATAAACGAAATAAACACAGTCTGCCACCTGTTCGATCACGCCCGAATCACGTAAATCGTGCAAATTCGGGATATGAGCCTTATCGCCTGAGTTCATACTGTTACGGTTCATTTGCGAAAGGACAAGGACCGGGATATTGGCATCCTGTGCCATTTGCTTGAATCCCTGTATATTGTATCCGACCGTCTGATTCGCATTTTCCAACCCCTGCTTTTCCATTTTCATCACCTGTAGATAATCCACAATCACCAGGTCGCATTGCTTTTTGCGCTTCTGTAACATCACCTGGGCACGAATATTTTCCAGCGTGTTTGCCGGAGTATAGTCAAAATACAACGGAAGGTCCTGGAACTCACCCGCCATTTTTTCCATTTTCAACAAATCCTCCGGGTTAGCACCTGTGATACGCAAACGGTTGGCATCTACCCCTCCGAATCCGGCAAACAGGCGGTTCATCGTTTGTAAACCGGTCATTTCCATGCTGAAGAAACAGACATGTTTTCCCGACAGGGCTACATTCATGGCAATCTGCATGGCTATGGCTGTCTTGCCGTCGCCGGGACGTCCGGCCCCAACGGTGAGTTCGCCATTGTAAAGTCCTCCGGTCACATAGTCGAACTCTTCCAGTCCTGTCTTGATGCGCATCGTATCCACTCCGTTTTCCAGACGTTCATGGTGCATTTTCAATACCTCGTTGGCTGTTTTTCCGATCCGGCTGACTTGTTTACCGACAATACAGGTTTCCCGCAGTTCCATCAATGACGATTCCGCTTTTTCGATCAGAGCCGTGTAGGAGGAATCGAAACGGTTTGCCTTTGCTTGCAAGGTAGTGAACAAAGCACCCAGCAGACGAAGCATATACTGCCGTTTCACCTCTTCGGTATATTGCAGCAGGTTGCCGGTATGGCGTATCTGCGTCATGGCAGCGTTGACAATGGCAATCCCGTTCATTTCTTTCCAGCGTTTTTCATCCAGACAGCGCATCTCGATATCGGTGGTAACCAGATCCGCTTTTTCGCCCCGGCTGTTCAGGGAACAGATGGCTTTGTAGACAAATGCGAATAACGGGTCGCTGAACATTTCCGGCTTCAGAACCGGAGCAACCTGCCATATGGCAGATTCGGAAGACAAAAGTGCACAGATCACAGCCTCTTCCACCTGGCGTACAGATTCTATAGTTTCCATAAGCGTCATTAATTAGGTTGATTTGTAGGATTCTGCATGCTTCGTCCGCCCATGTTTCTTTCGGCTTCCGCCATTTGGGCCGCGGCATTTGTGTTCGATGCATTTTTTTGAGTCTCTTTGCTTTCTTGTATCCAGGTAAAAGCAGCATATCCTTTTACCCATATACGGCTTCCTCCCGGAATGTGAGTAACAGAGATCAATTGTAATTTCACCATTTTGTCAATCAACCGACTCAATGACCCGGGATTGATTCCTGCAACTTCAGCCAACCGACGCTGTGTTCCGACATATTCACCCCGTCGACAATAGACTTTGCGATTGTTCAGCATTACATATCCGTCAGTGTGATAACACAGTCCGAACAGACATAAATGCAAACGAGCCATCTGGCGTTCAACCAACCGGACGCTGTTCAAGCGGTCTATGATACTTCTGGGAATCTTTATGAAGGCATTCCCCAAGTAATCTAATGCAACGCTTTCATTTTCAATGATTTTGACAGCTTTCATGATACTGATTTTTTAGTTAATACTTTTTATTAGCGCATTATTACGGATTGCTTCCTTTAATTGGTTGATAACAAATGGTTTAATAGGTTACTATATTAGACTTCGGTGACGGCTTTATTTTTCTCTTTAAATATAGAAAGAATATTCTTTATAAAGAAATATAAGGCCTCCGGCATTTTTTTCAGCTTTTAAGGAATCAAAGAGCGTATTTCATTTTGCTAATACAAAGGTAATCATGAACATTCCCGAATTGTGGAACCAATTTAATTCGTTTTGTGTCTTTTAAAATGTTGTTTTACAGCGAATTAATAAATTAGTATTTATTGTCGGTTGATTTGTTCTTGTTTTTTATTGTTTTTATAAGATCTTGTATTTCAGTGTAATAATCCGAATATTTGTCAAATAGTTTCATGTTTTTGCAAACGGTACTCGATGCATATTTGAATTTGAAAAACGGATTTATAAATTCAGCTATTTTCTTGTATGAATAACCACCCAATAGACCGTTCTGTTTCAGTCCGGCAAAGAGTGCAATCATAAAAAACACATATTCTTCAGGAACATGTTTATCGTCCTTTTTTTTTATTCTTATTAATCGGTTTGCGCATAATTATTTAGTGTTATGCTGCAAAACAACATTTTTATGCTATCTAAACCGATCTCCTTTTTCTTCAAAACAACATTATATCTTTTGCATTCAAAAGTCCCTTATTTCATCTTCAAAAGATATATCTTTCATCTTCGAGATAAGGGACTTTCAAATTTCCAATTTTTAAGGTTCCCCCAAGAAATCGACAATCACCCCGACTTGTTTCGGGGTCAGTTTCCGTTGCCGTTCGCAGAAGCCGGCGGCTTTTAATGTTTTGACCAGTTTTTCGTTTCTTACCACCCAGCGATGCAACAAGCGTGATGCTGAGTTCGGATGCAGATCCGGATTATAACAAAGTGCCAGTTCCGTCCATCCGTAACTGCGGATTTTAAATTTTTCTTCGTCCATTTCCTTATGTATTAATTACCTCTAAGATAAGAAATTAAATCCATATAAAGGAATGAAATTCAATGTTTATATGTGCTATTTGTATATTTATCGGAACTTATTTAACCATTCGTCTCCGATAATGACATTTCATGTCACAGCCATTTTTCCGGTACCCTATCTTTGTCATGTTATCGATAATCAACCAGTTAATTGTCAATAGCTTTCGGAGTATTTCCATTGGCATATTGGCACATTGTCAAATTAAAAAATTATTTCCCATGGCTTTAAGTTTCCACTTAGTAAAACGTCCCGACATGCGTAAAGACGCTGCCGAAGGTTCCAAATTATTTTATGCACAGGTCCGTTCATTGAAGAAACTCGATTTCAACAAGCTCTGTGATCTGATCGCTGTTCGAAGCACCGCTTTTATCGGTGATGTGATGCTTGTCATCGAAGGTCTTCTTTCCGTTATGGAAGAACGCCTGGAAGAAGGCGATGTGATCCAGATGGGTCGCCTGGGTAACTTCCGTATGGTTGCCGGCAGCAAGGGTATTGAGAACGAAAAGGACTTCAATGTCTCCCTCTTCAACAAGGCTCGTATCGTCTTCTCACCGGGCACCATGCTCAACGAGATCCGCAAGAATGCCAAATATGAAAAGATGGATATCGAAACGGTCACTCCGCCTACAGGAGGTGGTTCGGACCGTCCGGAAATTGAGTAGTAACGTATCAATTATCCGTTATGTTAAAACAGGAATTTATCAAACAATATCTTTTCCCCGCTCAAAAGGCGGGGGAATGTTTCGGAATCAATCCGATCGTCATCCTCGCCCAATCGGCCATCGAAACAGGGTGGGGGGAAAGTACCCTGGCAAAGGAGCATAACAATTTCTTCGGTATCACCGCTTACGGACGTCCCAATGCTTTCTGGAAAGGCACAAAGACTGATCTTTCTGAAAACAGTGGCCATGTTTCCCTCTGGTTCCGCACCTACGAATCGGCGGAAGACAGTTTTATGGATTTCGCCCGTCTGATCCACACTGCTTATCCAGTGGCCGCCTCACTCAGTGTCCATCCTTCGGCCTATGCCAAAGAGATCGCTTACAGTAAATACATCAGCGAAGTGAACGGTGACAACCGTGCTGCTTATCAAAGGATGCTGGTGTCGATCAGCCGGACGATCGAAAGACTAATTATCAATTTATAATTTTCAATTAACATGAAGTACCTTGAAACAATCCTTGCCTTTCTCACCAGCCTTACCCGGATCATCTTTCCCCGCAAGCAAAAACCGGCAGCCGGTGACTGCCCTTGTCCCCATCCCTATCCTCGTCCTCTTCCTGATGGCGATCACCCTGCTGTCTCTCCTGATGGAGCAGACGGAAGTGACGCTAACAGCGATCGGAGCGATACTCTCGCTCTCCACCAGGGCGACTGGGGAACCAAACAACGTGTCGAACCCATAGACATTGCCGGTTACAGCCTGATGGCTGGGGGACTGATTGGGGGGTTGTACAAATTATTTACTGCATAAGCGCTGCTAAAGCGTCATCACTTATGTAAAAAGTCTGTTATCTTCTTTGGTATGGAAGGGTGATAACAGGCTTTTCCAGTTATTTTAAAGTAATCTTTAGTCATAAATTATTTATGACTACTACATCACTTTCTTTACAAAGGTTCAATCCGATTTATACTTCTTAAATACATGAAATTCATAATTTTGACGCCATCTCTTTTGCTTCCAGTATATTATCTTCTATAGAACAGTAAGTCCAACTGCCATATCGTCCTATGGAATAGATATCTTTTTCTTTCAATATACTCTTATAATGTGAGATGGCCTCTTGGCTTTCCTTGCTAATATGTACATAAGCTGGCTTCATCAAGACGGTTTCATAGTCAACCAACTTCTGTGTTGTCACCACCCCAATCCTCTTTAAATCATCCATTACACGATCTAAATATAAGCCTTCTTTGTATAATATCTCGTTTTCCGGAAAGCCTATTTCAACATATAAAGACATTTTATCTGTTCCCAATATATTGTCGTAATAACCCAAACGATAAAAAATATAATCCTTTTCGGGAACATACACCCAACTATTCTTCTGATCATCGCCTTTAGAATCAAAACCTAAGTTAAATACCAAAACCTTATTACATGAAAAAATATTGGATTCATACCCCAAGCGGCATTGGTCTAACAAAGAGGGTAATGGTTGAGTAGATATCAGTCGATCATACTTTATCTTCCGTTTATTAGTTGTCGCTACTTTTTCCTCCACATTTATTTCCAATAGCTCTTCATTCAAGCAAACTTTTGTACTATCTACATTCTTCAGCAGAGACCGAACATATTCCACCGCACCGCCTTTAGGATAAGTAAAAGAACTATTATAAGAGGAATTATCTTGCGAACGAAAGTTCAAGATAATATCTTCTTTATTCGCTTTTGGGAAAAAACGTCCCATTGCATTCATATCTAATCTATCCAAATCACAAGCATACAATTTCTCATTATAAGGGATCAAGAACTTTTCAGCAATTGATTTACCTAAATTAGCATAAACCATTTCTTTGAAAGACCGTATATTTTCATGATTTGCAGAAAATAAATCATAAAGACAATCTATTAAATCCTCTTTATCCAATTGATGAATGTTTTTCTGGAAAGGAAAATCTATATAATCACCTTTATAATAAATCTGTGTGTGTTTTTCCACTTTCAATAAAGAAGAAGGAGATAGATTCCGGCAAACATATTCTTCGATATCCGGATGTTGGAAATGAAAGAAATGTCCCGAATAATCCCACACATATCCATTCCGTTTGATCGTACGGCAATATCCTCCCGCTTCGTTTTCTTTTTCTATCAATAAAAAATCATTCTTTGTAAAATTGGCATAACTGACACCTGATATACCTGCACCTACAATCAAATCCATCATCAACTATATTTAAAAACGCTCCTTATAGCCCAATTTATAAAATAATAAATACTTCTTAACAGTCCCAGCTTTTCCACTTGATAATAAATCAGAAATTGAGGCTTGATCAGTTTTTTTCTATTACGCGTAACGCTAGTGGAAACCAAACGATAAGATGCCAAGATTTTCGGATTACCATAAGCATAGTCTACCTTGTCCTTCAATATCTCTAACCAAAAGGCGTAATCATCACGCAGACTTTTCAGTTCTTCCCTAAAATAGTGTTCACCTACTACCTCACGATCATATATTGTAGTGAGGCAAGAAATAGGATTAGACTTCAGTATATCCCAATAATTTACTTTCTCTGGAACAATGAAAGGTTGTAATACTTGTATCCCTTGTTCGTTAATTCGGTGATAAGAAGCAGTGACTAATGCTGCACTTTTTTCTTTCATGAAATTCAATTGGGATTCTAAAAAATCAGAAGACCAAATATCATCCGAATCCAAGAAAGTGATGTATCTGCCCTGCGCTTCATGCAATGCTATATTTCTAGCACCGGACGAACCTTTGTTCACAGGAGAAGCTATTAATTTAATACGCTTATCTTTTTCTGTGTATTTCCTCACTTCAGTGATTCCTGCACCATCATCTGGCGAGCAATCGTCTACGATAATCATCTCCCACTTCGAATATGTTTGTGCTTGTACTGAACGAATCGTTTCACCTATAAAAGCTGCACCTTTATACATAGGTGTCATTATAGATACTAAATCTGTAACCATACGATTAAATTGTTAATAATTTATTCCATAAAGTTCTCATACTTCTTTCTTTATAATTTCCCCACCATTTATATAATGTTACTTCTCTACCAGGAAAACCGCAATCTTTCTTATTGATGATTATTTCCAGAAGTTCCGTGAAAGTGTACGCATATGTTCCCGGCGTATTTTTTTCGTAATCCATCAATGAAAGATCATTCTTTTGATATTCCTCCAAATCAAACATATAAAGGATAACTCCTTTGTCTTCCATCAAGATATAGTCGGCATATATTGAGGAGTAGTCCGTTATCAAGATATCCGTGAAAGGCAAGATGGGATATATATCACATTTATTGTCTATGAAATAGATGTGGCTATATTGATTATTTAAATTAGTAACCTTCACTGTTGGATGCTGCTTGATAACCAATAGGGCATTCACCTTTTTCAATATTTCATTCAGCTTATTCATATTCGGAAATGCTACATTCAAATAAGCAGTATTCAAGTGCGCCCTCCAAGTGGGCATATACAAATAAATCCGATCATATTGTTTCCAGCTGTTCAATAGTTCTGGTACCTCTTGTGGTTCATACCGCTTTATATGTTCCACAATTTCCATCAAATCTTGTTTCAAAAAAGCGCAGCGAGGATAGATATCATCAATTAATTGATCCTCTTTAATAGAAAAAAGCTGTTGAAAATAACCTCTCTGATAATAAGTTGGCACTAACAAATAATCCGGTTTTTTTAATATCCAAGGAGCAAATATTCTACAGAACAATCTATTATCTTTTATACCCGCATTCGTCGTTATAAAATTTTTTACACCCACTCCGTGCCACAAATTTACAAGTATACTATTTCCTGAAGTAAAAAAGTTGATAGCATCAGATGATGTAGTATAAAAATACATATATGCGGTAAGTGAATGAAACATCCCCTTTAAGCTATACCGATGATAGGCGGGCAGATTACGTTCGCACATCCATCGAAGTAATTTTTTGTCTTGAGTGATCCAATATGCTTTAACTTCTTCTTGTTTCAAGGCATATAAATAGAGATATTTAGCATTATCAACAAATCCATTTTTATGTCCAAATACCCATTTTCGTTTATTCTTTATAAAAATATAGGAAAGACAATATAAAGGGTAGCCCCACAAAAGTTCTAAGCCTCCGGTAATAATTTGTAATGGTTTTTTTCTGCTGAACACTTTTTCCCAGACAGATATTTTTTTCGTATTCATAATTTCTCCTATTTGTTGCTTATCATTTTATAATCAGCATTGGATACGTTTCTTTATTTCAGCTACCAAATCAATACCATTATCATGGCTATCCCAAAATGCCTTCATTAGAAAGCTGTGATCTTCTTCGGTCAAATGGCAATCTACACGATTCGCTATTAAAGTGATTAGTTCATCAAAAGTTTGAACCCTTTTTCCTAAATAATATTTGTTGTAACTTTCAAAACAAACAGTAGGCGAATACCATTTTTTATTCTTAAAATCAGCTTTATCATAAGCTTCTTTATTATAACTCTCTTCTAAATCAAAAGGAAAAAGAATTATTTCTTTACCTAACAGAATAAAATCCGAATAGACTGATGAATAATCCGTTATCAAGCAATTGGTATAAGGCAAAATCGTATTGACATCACATTGCTTTTCAAAAGGAATAATATGTGAATAATCCTCAATGACAGATAAATCCATTTGAGTAAAAGGGTGTAACTTCAAAATAAAGCAACTATGAGTAGTTTGTAAAGCCTCTTCAAGACGTTTAAAATCGATTCCGCTTTGTTTAAAAAAATCACTGCCATTATTACGCCAAGTAGGCATATAGATATACACCTTTTTAAACCGTCTGATTTGCTCAATAAAGCGAAGGGTTTCTTTCGGTTCATACCGCTCTATGAAGCGAGTTCTTTTCTCTTCCGGACACAATAAAATTTCATTGCGTGGATAATCTGTTAAGATACATTTTTCCATCGGAATCCTAAACATAGGCATATAAAACTTTTGAGCTTGATCAAAAGAGGTGGTTAAACAGAGATCCGGCACACGAAATAACAGTAAATAATATTCTATTTTGGGTCTGAATTTAGTAGCAAGTTCCGTATAAGTATAACCTGTTAGTGCCAAAAAGTAAGACTCTGGACGTAACCATTTTGTCTTTTTTAATCCGATGCCATGCCCTAAATAGACCCAACAGGCACCTTCTGATGCATATCTGTTAATTTCTCTTACACTGTCAGTTGTCAAATACACTCCGGCAGTAAAACTATGATACAATCCAAGAATGCTATACCACATATAGCATCTGAATCCTTTAGAACGTACATTATGAAATTCGTCCTTACTATTAGCAATCCAGATAGCTTCTATCTCAGGATACTCCTCCAGTACTTTTAAGAAAAGATACTTGCTGTTATCTGAAAAAGTGGCATTATGTGTTGCGAACAACCATTTATTTTTTTTCTAGGCATAATGCCACCAAAGAAATAAAGAGGATGCAACAGTAACTTGCATAAGTATTTCAAGTTTCTAGTCATTCGTTTTTAACTCATTAAGTTATACTTTTAATGAAAGTAGGTATCGTCTCACTAAGAGGCATATCTTTTCTGAAAATACCTGCTGTTCCTCCAACGAAAATGGAAGCTCCTAAATCACGCATATATCGAGCTCTTTCACAACTCACACTGCCATCAACGCATATTTCTATATTTGTATGCCTATGTTGATCTAAATATTGGCGTGTTTCTCTTACCTTTTCCATGATACCATGTATCATGCTACTACCAGCAAAGCCAGGAACAATCAGCATTAATAAGATTACATCAACATAAGGTAAGTATTTCTTGACCTCTTCAATAGATGTATCCGGATTTAATGCCAAACCGAACAGGGCTTTTTTTTGTTTGATGAAAGCTGCATTCTCCATGATACTTTCTTTGCATTCACTATGAATACTAACAATATCACCCTCACGAATATCCATCGATCGGATAACGACACGTGGGTGCTCCATGAGTAAGTGAATGTCTAGTGGAAGGTTTGTAATCTTCCGGATTGAATTGACAACATCAGGACCGAATGTCAGATTTGGAACAAATATAGCATCCATTATGTCGATATGTAAATAGTCAACCCTGTTTTCTTCTAGAAGTTGAATATCATGCTCTAGATTCACCAAATTGGCACACATGAGCGATGCAGATAATTTAGGACTCATTGAATGGATTTATAATAGTTAATCAATCGGTCGAACATCTCTTCTAATTTGAAGAACGGCTTCCAGCTAGTGCTTCCAGTTTTTCCGTGGACAGATTCAATTTCGTAACGGGAGCATATCCCATGTTATCTCTTGCCTCAATCACGACATGACAATTTTTATTAAACTTTTTTACTAATAGATGGGCCAAATCGTAAATGGAAATATACGTATTGGGAGTAGCTACGTTATACGCTTTTCCCGGTTCTCCTTTTAGCAACAGATAAAACAAAGCAATAATCGCATCAATAGTATAGCAATATGGTTTTGCGGATTCTCCGCTGGTATGCATCACAATATCTTGTCCACTTATGACGCTTTTGGCAAATTGTGCAAAAACCCTTGTGTCTTGTCTTGAAACTCCGGCACCAAAAACTTGAGTCAGACGAGCCATTACCACAGGGACATGATATTCTGAGGCATAAGCATGACACAAACATTCCACCATTCGTTTGCCCAAAGAATAGCTACTGCGCACATCAATGGGATTTATGTATCCGTTTACATCCTCGGTCACTGGAACAGAATCGTCATTGATCGTTCCATAGGATTCCAAAGAGGATAAATAAACCATTCCTCGCATAGATGGGTGCTGAGAGGCATATTCCAATAATTGTCGGGTTCCTATAAATGCCGTATTTATAGTTTCTACAGGAGAGTTTACATAAAATTGGGATGCTGTAGGACTTGCACAATGGATAATATAATGGATGTCCCAAGTTGACAAATCTAAAGGTTCTGTCATGTCTTGCCAGATCCATTGGATTTCACAATCACCAAATAAATCGTATGCCTTTTGCTTATTACGAGCCACTGCTACGACCTTTATTCCTGAATTTGTTACTTGATTTAAATGTAGCAGACATTTGATCAAAACAGAACCTATTAGTCCAGTTGCACCTGTGACTAATATTGTTTTTTCTTTTATATGCTCTATAAAGGGGAAATGTTCTATAAAAAAATCAATGTCCTGCTGTATAATGGGATTCTCTATCATACCTTATAGCTGGTTACTGTTCACTATCTGTTCAAAACGTTCTAAATCTTCTGGGGTCGTCAGTTTGAAATTGATCTCTTCCCCTTTGGATAAAAATACTTTCATGCCACAACGGAAAGCAAACTCGGCACCTCCTGTCACAGCCGCTATTTCTTCATAGCTTCTTTCCTCATGAATTTTAAGATATTTACCTAGTTTAAATGCTTCAGGGGTCTGTCCCGCATGCAAAGTACTTCGCTTAGGCACGTCCGTAATGCAATTTCCCTCGGCTGACATGTAAATTGTATCTTTCACTGATATAGTGGCAATAGCAGCATCGTTTGCGATGCAACCACAAATACAGTCATGTATGACTTGAGAACTAACCAATGGTCGGACGGAATCATGGATAATCACCACATCATCATCCACTCCTCCATGGGAACGGATTAACTTTAATGCATTGTAAATGGTATGTTGCCTTGTTTCGCCTGGTTCGGCATAATAAACAGGAAGTTGAAGCATTACCACATAGGGTTGTATGAAATCGATCCATTGTTTGTCCAAAGCTATTACAAGAGCATCTATTTCATTACTTTGCACGAATTTATCTATACAATAGCTGATAATGGGACGTCCCGCAACCATTATGTATTGTTTAGGTATGTTACTACCCATGCGGGAACCGATACCTCCCGACAAAATAACTGCAATATTCATATATATTTTATGTTTTTTAATTATTTGGATTTTAGTGTTTGATCCATAAATACCACCTGTCTGTCCACAAAATAACAGAAGATGTTTACCATGGAAATCCACGTCCTCCGGTTCATTCATCAGTTTTTCTTGCAAATTCAAAATGTGTGTCACCTGTTGTCGTTTTAAGTTCACCATGACAATAGCTCGTTCGGCATCTTTCCTATGTTCATTTCCCGTGTGCAATCCTACAGGCAAATAAAGTATGCCTTTACGTATGCTTCCACCTTGAAGTAGGTTTGGAAGATAAATATGAAACTGCTCTTCTACATCTTTTGCTGTTAGTGTAACATTACCGTCACTCAATAAAGGTAACGGAAAACGAATAATCCGAAGCGAATCGCTTGCCTTGTTTCCATCTGGTACAAGTAAACGGGACACGCCATAAAGTTTTCGTTCCTCGCGATCAACGATCCAGTCATGTACTACCTGTGCTTCTCCTCCTGCTGCTTGATATTGCAGTGTTTGTATAACCTTTGCGCTATCCAAGTTGACATTTTCCACAAAACAGCGATAAGGTCGACGACACTCGGATACATACAAGGCAGGAAAAGTCATGTTCCCTTCTGGATATTCCACACCAAAGGAGGCACAGTTTGCATGATTATTCTTGTGAAAACTACCGAGTCGATAACTACCAGCCAGCTCCTTCCGATCTAGGCTATATATGCGACAAAAACCTTGGTCATTAAGTAATACGGCATAATTATCCCACACAGCCATACCTTGAGCTGATTGTTTTTCATAGGTTCCCGATATACTATAGGCTACCAATCGAACTTGTTTACAACTTATACAGATCAAAGTACAAAACAGAAAAACAATATGGATTTTCACGAACTATTTATAACTTATAATTAAAAATTAGGAGTTCCCTTCGTAGATCTTCTTTGGGGTAAAATACAGAGCTATACGGATAATATATCATATATCTTTGTGTCGCATTAGGATTGTTGGCAAAAGGAACGGCATAAGATTTATAGCAAAAATATACAGGAATTAATAAAGAGAAAAAGTACAATACTATTCTCTGCTTGACATCCATTTTCTTTACACATTCCATAAAACATATAATAACCAATAAACTAGTAAACGATTGAAAATAATCATATAGTCTATAAAATATCATGAATGAAAATTTGACACTAATTAGGATAGCTGAAAAATATA
>NZ_QSDP01000115.1:0-20805 GCF_003463685.1 Parabacteroides sp. AM58-2XD | reverse complement strand
TCTGATGGAATATTAAGGTATTTCTCAATAGTTTGTGCCTATGTTCTTCGCATTTCTTAAATTGTTGTCTATTTTTTGGTTTCATTTTTTACTATGGATTACGTAATATATAGTCTTCTTGTAGTAATAATCTACAAATTCGGTATTATTCTATCATTTCGGCAATGCTTATTCTACAATGATTCAATAGATTGCTTTAAACATCTAATCGGTACCCAACCTTCCCTGGTTGAATTTTCCTTTCGACACCATAACCAACCATTTAGGCATCTTGAGCCGATTACTATCTCGTCTTGATTTACTTGCCGACTTTCTTTTCAAATTCTTCATTATGCTCTTTGAATAGTTTTAGAAGTGTGTTTTTAGCAATATCAACTCCCATCACTGCATTATCAACTTTCTCAGCAGAAACATAGCCTTCACGATGGAATATCTTATCGTATTTGGCTCCAATGTTACGCATCCATTGATCAAGGACATTATTAATTTGTTGCGCATAACTGTCTTTCCCCTTTACTCTCATCTTAACCTTATCCCATCGTGCGGGATCAACACTAAGTTTTGCACTTCTTGTTTTGTCTGCACCATCAACTGTGATACGTATCATGATAGGTACAGTTCCATCTTTTTTAGGTGCGTTCTTTTTTAAATAGAATAGCACGGTGAATGTCGACTTTTTTTCTTCCATAATTACACTGCTTTTTTTAAGTGATAAAAATACTGTTTTTCTCTCTAAAAAGAGCCATGAAAATCAGTGCAAAACTATGAAATCGTTACTATTCCGATAAGACTAAATAACACTTCATAAGCCAACGATAACATAGTTTCTTGACATAACCTCTTTTCTTTGCAGTATAGGAACTGATAAAGCAAACGGATATGAAAAGAATACTTTACTATGTGATACTTATCCTGATTGGTGGTAACGGGATGATGATGGCTCAGAATGGTTTGATTCATGGGAGAGTGACGGATATGGAGAATAATCCGGTTGACGGCGTAGCCGTTGTTCTCCAGACATTGGATTCGGTTTATGTGGATGCGGTGGTAACGGACAGTCTGGGTAGTTTTAACCTGGACCATGCGGCGGAACAGACATACCGGCTTTTATTCCAACATCTATTATATGAACCATTCCAGTTGGAGATATCCGGGGAAGATGCCGGAACTGTCCAGCTGACTTCTAAAAACTATGAACTGGATGGCGTGGTTGTTAAGGCGGAGCGTCCGCAGGTGAAAGTAGAGAACGGGGCTTTGAAATATGATGTTCCCCAATTGATGAAAGATAAATCGGTCAGTAATGCCTTTGAAGTTGTAAAACAATTGCCGGGTATTATCGGCGGCTCGGATGAGATACAGTTACTGGGAGCCGGTTCCCCGCAAATCATTCTGAACGGGCAGTTGACAACTATGTCGGTAGACCAGCTGATAACCATGCTGAAAAGTATCCCTTCTTCACGGGTGAAAAATGTAGAAGTGATGTACAACGCTCCCGCTAAATATAATATCAGAGGCGCGGTAATCAATGTGATTCTGGACAAGGGGACAACTGACAGCACAGCCTTACAGGGAGAAGTTGGCGTCGATTATCTCCAAAAACATTATGCTTCGGGCAAGGCACATGCAAATTTGTTGTATTCGACTCCTGACCTGACCGTAGACTTTCTGGTGAATGGTAATAAAGGACGTTATTTCGAGGGGGAAGATATTATGGCAAGGCATACCTTGGAAACAGGGGTGACGGAAATCCATCAATTCGGACGAGGAAACGGTCATATAAACAGCGGAGATATCCGATTGGGTCTGGACTATAAATTCAAAAATGAAGATAAGTTGTCGGCAGCCTATTCCTTAGGAGGCAATAGGGTGAAAAAGAACCGGACAGCCAATACCTCCTTTTCTACACCTGAAAACTCTGTCCTGGAAGAAGAGCGTTTCAGTCGGACTACCGGAGAAGATAAGATTACTCTGCACAATATCCGCTTACAATATGACGGTCATAGCGGTGTTACAGCCGGAATGGATTTTACCAACTACCATTCGCCTTCTTTCCAGAATTTCCTGCAGAATCGTGGTGAGGAAACGCTGACTGATATGCAGAACAATTCCAAACAGGATATTTCACAATGGGCGTTATTTGCCAACCATACACACACTTTTGCCACCGGGTGGACACTGAATTACGGTGTCCACGGTGGTTACACTTCCTCAAAGACCTATATCGATTATCTGTATAATAAAGGGAATGGTTACGAACCGGACCCGGATTTACTGGAGAACAATTTGCAGAAAGAATATACAGCCAATGTCTTTGCTGAAGTATCCAAAAATTTCGGAGAACATTTCTCGGCAACAGCTTCTTTGAAAGGAGAATATTTTAAATCGGACTATACTTCCAACGGCAAGAAATCGACACTTTGGAATGATTGGACCTTCTTCCCGAATGCCTCGTTGAGTTATCTGTTTACACCGCAGCATATTTTGCAGCTGAATGTGAACAGCAATAAAACATATCCGTCTTATTGGGAGATTACACCGCAGGCTACCCCCATAAACTCTTATTCCGTAGTAATGGGTAATCCGGCTTTGAAGCCTTACCGTTCCTATCAGGGGCAGCTGCTTTATATCCTGAAGCAAAAATATACTTTCATGGTTTTTGCCCAGTATGAACCGGATTATTTTGCCCAGTTGCCTTATCAGAGTTCAACGGAACTGAAGAATGTGTTCCGTTACGAGAATATGGATTATAACCTGGTTGCAGGAGTAGGAGCTGTTATCCCGTTCCGCATCGGTGAATTCATGAACAGCCAGTTTACGGCACAGGGCATCCGGATGCAACAGAAGCTGGACCATTTTAATGATATTTCTTTTGATAATAGTAAATACCTGGGGCAGTTCTTCCTGAATAATCCATTTACTTTGTCAAAGTCACGTCCGAATCTGAAATTGGATTTGAACGGTTATTATATCACCGGAGCCGTGCAGGGATCTACGATTTGGGTTCTGTTTATAATGTTTCAGCCGGTTTGAAATGGCAGTTTGCCAATGACAAGGCAACGGTTCTTCTGAAATGTGACAATATCTTCCGGAGCAATCTTCCTAATAAAATCGAAATTAATCAGGCAAACCAATACAGCCGCCTGACTAAGATTGACGATACCCGTTGCCTGACTGTTCCTTCATCTGGAAATTCGGAGGGTATAAGAGTAAAGAGCATGATAAGGTGGATACTTCCCGGTTTGGAAAATAATATCGGTAGTCCTGTTCATTCTAAAATCTCATGTGTCCGGCTTGTCATTTTGATAGCCGGACACATGAGAATCTGCTTTATAGACCTGCTGTGGGTATCAATTTGGTATATTGAAATTTTGTTTTTATCTTTGCGCCCGAATTGGACAAAGCATTTGAATATGAATAAAATTTATACAATAAATGATATAAAGAAACAGAATGCCCTCGTGACGTGTGGTATTCCTGTTGTGCATGTCCATTGGTTCAGTGGTTTTATCTAAATAATATTTCCTTTCTTCTCCGGCATCAGTTTTCCGGAGTTTTTATAACCATTCATTTTTATTAATAACGTATCGCGGGAGAATCCTTATTCGTCCGTGTTAAATTGATTATACATATGTTTATAGTTTTATGCCTGTTATGCATAGGGACAGGTGCGGGCTATCTGTTCCGTCGTGCTCACAGTTTAAGGAAATTGGAAAATACAATCTCTTATACCATATTCGCCATGTTATTTGTTTTCGGCATTACTATCGGGGCAAACAAAACCTTAGTGGATAATATTGGTGATTTTGGTTTGCAGGCGGCGTTGCTGGCTGGTTGCGGTGTACTGGGAAGCCTGTTGGCCTCTTATATTGCATATAAATTTTTATCAGAGAAAGGAGACGGTGATGAAAAGTAATCTGATTGTTATATGTTGCTTTTTTGCTGGGATACTTTGTGGAATGTTCGGGGGGGAGGAATTGGCTGCCTATTGTACAAAACTACCGACATGGTTATTGTATGCGCTTATTATCCAGGTCGGCTTGAATATAGGTTCTAACGGAGAGATGGGAGCCATGCTGCGGAGCGTACGGTTGTCCAGTCTTTTACTGCCATTGTTTACGATATTAGGCACATTGCTTTTCTCAGCGATAGCAAGTGTGCTGCTGAAGACCTGGAATGTATATGATTGTATGGCGGTTGGAAGTGGGTTTGCTTACTATTCTTTATCGTCGTTGCTGATTGTACAGTTCAAGGAGGCTTCTGCCGGAATAGAGATTGCCACACAGTTGGGAACTATTGCTTTACTGGCTAATATTATCCGGGAGATGATGGCTTTATTCGGTGCGCCGGTTTATGCCTCTTTGTTCGGGAAGTTTGCTCCGGTGTCTGTTGCCGGCATCAACTCGATGGATGTCTGTCTGCCCGTTATCAGCAGGTATTCGGGAAAAGGGATTGTCCCCATTGCTATTATTCATGGAATCATTCTGGAGATTAGCGTTCCGCTATTGATATCGTTGTTTTGTAAGTTATGATTTTGATTTTGGGATATAATTTATAGCTTTGTGGTCAAACAAGCTTAATCCTTTAAAATTATGCGAATAAACAGTTTAGCGGCCTCTCTCTTTCTGCTCATTATTATCGGTGGGTTCTCATGTAAAAATAAGAATACTGGAAATGTTTCAGAGGGAGAGGAAAAGCCCGGATTGGCGGTTTCTGTTCCCGATTTCAATGCGGATAGTGCTTATTCCTATATTGTCGAACAAGTTGCTTTCGGACCACGTGTACCGAATACGGAGGCACATCGTCATTGCAGTGATTATCTGATTGCAGGTCTGAAACGTTTTGGGGCAGCGGTGCAGGTACAGGAAGCAATGCTTACTGCTTATAACGGTGACCGTTTGAATGCCCGTAATATTATCGGGTCATATAATCCGGATAATCCCCGGCGTATTCTGCTTTTTGCGCATTGGGATACGCGTCCCTATGCCGACCATGATCCGAATCCTGACAAATGGCGTGTTCCCATTGACGGTGCGGATGATGGGGCCAGTGGAGTAGGTGTCCTGCTGGAAATATGTCGTCAGTTAAGCGGTCAGAATCCGAATATCGGTATCGATGTTATATTTTTCGATGCAGAAGATTATGGTACTCCCCGTTTTATAACTGAAAACAGTCCGGAAGAGAGTTGGTGTCTTGGTTCACAGTATTGGTCTGCCAATCCCCATGTGACTAATTATCGGGCGGATTATGGGATATTACTTGATATGGTGGGGAGTCGTAATGCAACCTTCTTCAAGGAAGCAACTTCCATGGAATATGCTTCTCAGATTGTGGAGAAGGTTTGGGAGGCTGCGCGCAATCTCGGCTATGGCAAGTTCTTCTTTAATGAACCGGGAGGCGGTGTGCTTGACGACCATACCTTTGTCATCAGAGGACGTAATATACCCTGTATCGATATTATAAACTATGACCCGGAAAGTTCACACCGCTTTGGTACTTACTGGCATACACATGATGATAATCTGGATAACATAGACCAGACGACCTTGAAAGCTGTCGGTCAAACTGTTCTGGAAGTGATTTATAAAGAATAACTTGCCTACGCTTTTTATTTTATCTCGGAACTATCTCGAACGGAACCCTGACAAATACACCATGTTTCATCAGATTCATCAGATTCGGATACATTCGTTCCTTAAAGGAATCCCAGCTCCGGTGTTCCATCTGTGTCCATCCGGCTTCGGCCAAGGCCAGACCACGCGGGTAGGTCATATAGGTTGCGCGGTCAATGTCTTTTATCGCTTCTCCCCATAATGTCCCGGTAACTCCTATAATGTGTGTCTGTTGAGTGGCAGGCAGTCCATATCCAGGATCGAACTGGTAAGAGGTTTCCAGCGTGGTGACAGGCATTCCCCAGTTGTTGAACTCCGGAAGGTCGCCTTTTAGTTGCGGATAATCCAGATAAGTATATTCACCCGGAGCCATGATTAACGGATTACCATGTTTTGCAGTTAGTTCGATACATTTGGGAGTTAATCCGGCACGCCAGGTGATCAGTGTGGCGTCTTTGGGATAATCGAACAGGTATTCATTGGCCGGCATACGGATATTATCCAGCTCGCACCATAACATCGGTTCTTTTCCGTATTTGCGGACAGATGCCAGTATTTTATCGAAGAAATAATTCATTAACTGCGATTCTTTGGTGTAACCCAGTTGTTTCATTAAATCCTGACAGTGAGTGCATTTGGTCCAGTTCTTTTCGATAACAGCTTCGTCTCCTCCTAAATGGATTTTGGAGGAAGGGAATATATCGGCTATTTCTTTGATGATATCGTCATAAACGGTATATACTTTGTCATTATTGGCACAAAGCATCAGATCGACTGTTTGCCCCATTATTTTCTGAATCGTATCGGTGTGTGTACATCCCAGTTCCGGATAAGTAGCCAAAACTGCCACCGTGTGACCGGGGATATCCAGTTCGGGAATGATTTCTACATTTCTGTCGGCTGCGTATTTGATGAGGTCTTTCAGTTGTTCTTGTTTATAGAAACCATTGTCGGGCCCGTTGGAGCCGGTCTTCGGATTGCGGAATGCCCCGATCTCTGTCAGTCTGGGGTGTTTTTTGATTTCAACACGCCATCCCTGATCATCAGTCAGATGTAACTGCAAAACATTGTATTTGTATTTTGCCATCTGGTCAATATAGAATTTTACATCTTCTACAGGAAGAAAGTGCCGGGCAGGGTCAAGCATCAATGCCCGGTAACCATAGCGGGGTTCGTCGTCGATACGGATAGGAGCGATTTGATTGTTCGCTGTGTTGCATACATCTCCCAGTAATATCTGATCCAGTGTTTTCAGTCCGTAAAAGAGGGCGGCATGGCTGCTTCCTTTGATCGATAGTTTCTTTTCTGAAATATCCAGCGTGTAGTGTTCTTTTCCTTTTATTGAAGGGTCGAGCTCTATCTCGATAACAGAATTGCCGGATGTGGAAGGAGTACCGATGTCGGCAACCTGCCCAGTTCGTTCGCCCAGAATACGCTGTAGTTCAAATAAACAAAATGCTTGTTTGGGCAGATTGGTTTTAACGGTTGTCCGGGGAGTAAGGACGAAATTCTTTTTACCTGTCATCTGTTCGATTTGATTAGGCAGAGGCAATAAAGCCGAAATATTGCTCTGTCCGAAAGAAAGTGTCGCCGCTAATAGCAGTAATGACGTAATTTTGAGTTTCTTAGTATTAAAAATCATACATCTTAGGTTATTTTGTTATTAAAAATCAGATCTTCGGTACAAAGATACATAACGAGATTAATTATCCCGGCATCTTATGAACCTTTCGTTGCCAATGAATACGATGTAAAGATAGGCAAGCCTATTTTATAAAAGAACCCAATGGCTCCCAACGGGACTCAACGGGCACATAAAGGGACTTTTTTCTTTTATTCAAAAAAACAATTGTTTTCGGTTACAAATACAACTGTTTTTGAATGCAAATACAATTGTTTTTGTGTTTGAATACAATTGTTTTTTCAGAGCCGGAAGGTTACAAAAAAATAAAATCCTTTTTATTTATTCTTATATATAATGTAGGGAATTGACAGCCTTCAGGCAGGATGTGGTGTAAAGTGTTGAATATGAGCGCGTAAGACGTGACAACCTTCAGGCATTTTGTTTAACTCCTGATTTTTAGTTGGTTACGAAATTCGCACAAAACAAGAATAAATTGGTCTTGTGCATTTATTTTCCGTTTTAAACCAAACAAGTTCCAAAAATGTTTTTAACTTAGAAGCGATAATCTTTAAATCGAAAGATCATGGGAGCAAAGAAGAATTTTGTATTGGATACCAACGTTATCTTGCATGACTACAAGTGTATCGAAAATTTTCAGGAGAATGATATCTATCTTCCTATCGTCGTGTTGGAAGAGTTGGATAAATTTAAAAAGGGGAGCGACCAGATTAATTATAATGCCCGTGAATTTGTGCGCGAGCTGGATCTGATGACCAGTAACGATCTCTTTTTGAAAGGTGCCTCGTTGGGACCGGGTTTGGGAACATTACATGTCGTAACAGGTGACAAATACCAGGAAAAGATAGCTTTGTCTTTCCCGGACAGGACGCCTGACCACCGTATCTTATCCTGCACGCTTTCCGTTGCAGAAAAGACACCTAAGATGCAGACTATCCTGGTTACGAAGGACGTCAACCTGCGTATGAAAGCCCGTGCATTGGGTATTCAGGTGGAAGACTACATCACGGATAAGGTAATCAATGTCGATATCTTTGAACGTGCTCAGGATACCTACGAAAATATAGATCCTGATCTGATCGATAAGATCTATTCAACCCCTGACGGACTGGATGCGGATTTGTTCGAATTCAAATCTAAACTCGAACCGAACGAATGCTTTATATTGAAGAGTATACGGGCTTCTGTTCTAGCTCGTTATAATCCGTTTACAGGAAAGATAAAGAAGGTGGAAAAGAGTTCTAATTATGGCATTCAACCCCGTAATGCGGAACAAAGTTTTGCTTTTGAAATTTTGAATGATCCGGACGTGAAACTGGTTGGACTGACAGGTAAAGCCGGAACAGGTAAGACCTTGCTGGCACTGGCTGCCGCACTTAAACAAGCCGGACTTTATAAGCAAATCTTGCTGGCTCGTCCGATTGTGGCGTTGGCAAATAAGGATATCGGATTCCTGCCGGGAGACGAAAAGCAGAAAGTAGCTCCTTATATGCAGCCTCTGTTCGATAATCTGAATGTGATAAAGAACCAGTTCGCTCCCGGAAGCCAGGATGTCCGTAAAATAGATGATTTACAAAAGAATAATCAGTTGGTCATCGAGGCGTTGGCTTTTATTCGCGGACGTAGTTTATCGGAAACATTCTGTATCATTGATGAAGCCCAGAATCTGACTCCGCATGAGATCAAGACGATCATCACCCGTGCCGGAGAAGGAACAAAGATGGTATTTACCGGTGATATCCAGCAGATCGACTCGCCGTATCTGGATGCCCAGAGTAATGGTCTGGCCTATATGGTCGACAAGATGAAAGGGCAGGAGTTGTTTGCCCATATCAACCTGATCAAGGGTGAACGTAGCCAGTTGTCTGAGTTGGCTTCGGATCTGTTATAAAATAAAAAATATCCGTGTATGTGAGAATGCTCAGTACACGGATATTTATTTTCTGAGAGGATTTCTTTTATTTGCTCATCGACTTATAGGCGCCAATCAGTTTTTTGATAGTGACCACGTCCGATACCTCCTGCTGCTCACTTTCCGGTTTGTAATAG
This sequence comes from Parabacteroides sp. AM58-2XD, assembly GCF_003463685.1. Lineage (NCBI taxonomy): Bacteria > Pseudomonadati > Bacteroidota > Bacteroidia > Bacteroidales > Tannerellaceae > Parabacteroides > Parabacteroides sp. AM58-2XD. The sequence continues at coordinate 11,505 of NZ_QSDP01000115.1, read as the reverse complement.
TTTTCCAGAAAACTGTCGGCTCCTGACCATACAGTCTCAATAATACCCTGGAAACGGTTGCTCATTTGAGAACCGGATTGCTGGCGGAAACGTTTCATATCATCCAATTGTTTGAGGGCAACTTCCGGTTTTCGCCAGGGACAAGTGGCGACGTCAAATCCTTTCATGGCAAAATAGACAGCTGTTTGTTCCGGACGTTCGTAATGCCAGTCGCAAATGAAAACTTCTTTCGGGATAAGGTCGATGGCACGATACGTATTGTTCATACTTGCTTCCCAGGCACCGATACCGGTTGTTTTGCCATCTATCAGGCGATCGCCCCATATCATTAACCGTTTTCCCTGTTGAGCCAGATGATTTTGTATTTTGGTCACCTCTCCGGCATATAATTCTGCTTTATCGTGCCCGCTGCAACGAGGACATTTATCATCTCCGATATAGAAAACTTCATCCATACCGGCATGAAACAGATCGGTTTCAAATGCGTCCGTCAGTTCGTCGACCAAAGCGAATACAACTTTATGCACATCGGGGTGAAGAGGGCAGTAACTTTTGCAGTATAAACCGTCCGGGTTAGGCCATCCGGTATAGTTTTTCGTATCTACATGCGGTGTTTCATCAAATTCCGGATATTCGCGGAGCAGGGCATAAGTTGTTTCTGCCCATGACTGATGCCCGAGCAGGTTTATCTGCGGTGCTATCCGTATGTTATGTTTCCGGCAGGTTGCGACAATTCGTTTTACATCTTGAAGTGTAAGCGGATTGGGATCACGCAGTTCCGGATGAGACTCGTAGGCATAATTCCAATCAACCCGGAGAATGAGCAGGTTGAAATGTCCGGGAGCAAGTTCTTCTTCGATAAACTTCAGGAAAACATCCATTTTCTGCACAGACGGGGCTGCTATTGCCAATCCTCTGACAGGAAGGATGCTGTCTAACCTGTTTACACTTGTTTGTGCGAAAATGCCGTTAGTTGTTATGCAAATCAAAAGGCATGCGATTGTGATGAAGTGTTTCATGGAATTCAAGTATTTATATTGGCTTGCCGGAAAGGTGTGGAAGCCGTAATGGAGTTAAAGGAAATAAAGTTTACTTACTAAGTAAGTTTTTCTCTAGTTTGCCACTTCCATCCGCATAATATAATCATTCATATAATAACCGTTCCCAATGTGAAAATCGCGTGTTGCATGTTCATGGAATCCCATATGTTTATAGAAACCGATAGCCGGGTTCTCGCGGTTCACATTCAGTTCGACGGTAAACGGTCCGGGATGGATTGTCTTCAGGTAAGCAACTCCCTGTTCGATGATAAAACGTCCGATGCCAGAACCATGTAAAGAAGGAAGCGAATAGATTTTTTGGAACTCGTACAAGTCTTTCTCAACTGTTTCGATAGACAGGTATCCGGAAGGTTCTCCGTCCTTGTAAATGATAAAGAACTCATGATGAAGTTCGTCCATCTGATTGAGGATACTTTCCGGGGCATACATCATCTCAAACATATAGTCGAGTTGCTCACGGGAGAGGATAGAACCGTAAGTCGGCTCCCATATTTGGGATGCCAAGTTTCTGATTAGCAGACAGTCGTCTGTAGTAGCTTTTCTAATTGAGAACATATAATGCGATTTTTAGACCAACAAAATTAAAAATTAATTTATAGTGTTTCATTTTTTAGATTGATTTTACATTTATTTCAATGATTATTCACGAAAAAGAATAACTTTGTGGGCGTTTAATTTCCGAGAGAAATACAACTTAATAAATATATTATAAAATGGATACAAAGATTCAGGAACTGACCGACAAGATCTACAAAGAAGGAGTAGAGAAGGGGAACGAAGAAGCCGGACGGATCATTGCCGATGCAAATGCTCAGAAACAAGCGATTGTCAGCGAAGCGGAAGCGGAAGCAAAACGTATTGTTGCAGCGGCACAAAAACAGGCTGCCGAGCTAAAGAAAAATACAGAAGCCGAATTGAAGCTGTTCGCTACCCAGGCCGTAGAAGCGCTGAAGAGCGAAGTTGTGAACCTTATAACCGGAAAGATTACTTCCTCGAATGTAAAAGCGATCGTTTCTGATACCGCTTTCATGCAGAAAGTTATTCTGGAAATGGCTAAAGAATGGGCTAAGAAAGAAGCGATCACGATCCAGACTGCCGATGCGGACGCATTGACCAAATATTTCGAGGCAAATGCCAAATCATTGCTGGACGGCGGCGTAAAGATCGAGAAAGTAAGCGGAAAGAATGCCGGCTTTACTATTGTTCCTGCCGACGGTTCTTATAAAGTAAGTTTCGGGGAAGACGAATTTGTTGCATTCTTCAAAGAATTCCTGCGTCCCGGGCTGGTAGAAATGTTGTTCTGATATGAGTAAATACTACTGTCTGATTGCCGGACTCCCTAATATATCATTGGATGATAGTAAACTGACCTATTCCGTTTCTGACTTCAGAAAGGAACTGGACGGCATTCTTACGTCCCGTGATAAGAAGCTGGTAGACTTGTTTTTCCTCAAATTCGATAATAAGAACCTGCTGGCTTTCTCTAAATATCCGGACTTTGACCCGGACGAGAAGGGAAGTATTACATACGACGAGTACAAAAGTCTGTTTGAGGCTCTGAAAGATGGTGAGAAACCGCCGAAGAACAAACGGATCCCTCCTTATTTCATCGAGTTCTTCAAACTGTATCTGGATAGCCTGAAAAAAGAGGAAAAACAGACGATCTCCTGGGAGGACCGCCTGGCAGCCCTTTATTACGACTATGCAATGAAATGCAGCAACGGCTTTATCCGTAACTGGTTTGAACTGAACCTCAATATTAATAACATGCTGACTGCTATTACCTGCCGTAAGTATGGATTTGATAAAGCAGACTATATAGTGGGACACAACGAGGTGGCCGAAGCTATCCGTACTTCCAATGCCCGTGACTTCGGACTGGGAGATACGGTGGACTACCTGCCCGACCTGCAACGCATTGCCGAAGAACCGGACCTGATGGCCCGCGAAAAGAAAGTGGATTTGCTGAAATGGAAATGGCTGGACGATAATACGTTCTTCAAAACTTTCGACATAGAAAGTGTGTTCGCCTACTTGCTGAAGCTGGAAATGATCGAACGCTGGGTTACCTTGGATAAGGTGACGGGCGAGAAGACCTTCCGCGAAATAGTAGGAGCAATGAAGCATGGTAGTGAGAATGCGTTGGAAGAATTTAAAAGAAACAATAATAAATAATTATGGCTACGAAAGGAATTGTAAAAGGAATCGTATCCAACCTGGTAACCGTGGAGGTGGATGGGCCGGTTTCTCAAAATGAAATCTGTTACATTTCCGTAGGAGGCGTGAAGCTGATGGCGGAGGTTATTAAAGTAATAGGGAAGGATGCCTTTGTTCAGGTATTTGAAAGTACACGTGGGATGCGTGTAGGTGACGAAGCCGAGTTTGAAGGGCACATGCTTGAAGTAACATTGGGGCCGGGTATGCTGTCGCGTAACTACGACGGTTTGCAGAATGACCTGGATAAAATGGACGGCGTGTTCCTGAAACGTGGTGAATATACATTTGCACTGGATAACGATAAACTGTGGGACTTCAAACCGCTGGCGAAAGTGGGTGATCAGGTGACCGCAGGTGACTGGCTGGGCGAAGTGGACGAAAACTTCCAGCCGCACAAGATCATGGTGCCTTTCACGTTTAAAGGAACTTATACTGTAAAGAGCCTGGTGGAAGCCGGACAATATACCATTAATCAGACGATTGCCGTTCTGACTGACGAAGATGGTAAGGATATCGATGTGAATATGATACAGCGTTGGCCGGTAAAGAGAGCCATCACTTGTTACAAAGAAAAACCGCGTCCATACAAACTGTTGGAAACAGGTGTCCGTACGATCGATACGGTAAACCCGATCGTAGAAGGCGGTACGGGATTTATCCCCGGTCCGTTCGGTACGGGTAAGACCGTGCTTCAGCACGCTATCTCCAAACAGGCCGAAGCCGATATCGTTATTATCGCTGCCTGCGGTGAACGTGCGAATGAGGTTGTGGAAATCTTCACCGAGTTCCCCGAACTGATCGACCCGCATACAGGACGTAAGCTGATGGAACGTACCATCATTATCGCTAATACTTCAAACATGCCTGTGGCTGCCCGTGAAGCATCTGTATATACAGCGATGACATTGGCAGAATACTATCGTAGCATGGGATTGAAAGTGTTGCTGATGGCCGACTCCACTTCCCGTTGGGCACAGGCGTTGCGTGAGATGTCCAACCGTCTGGAAGAACTTCCCGGACCGGATGCGTTCCCGATGGACTTATCTGCTATCGTGGCAAACTTCTATGCCCGTGCAGGTTTCGTTGAATTGAACAATGGAAAGACAGGTTCGGTAACCTTTATCGGTACGGTATCGCCGGCCGGTGGTAACCTGAAAGAACCGGTAACAGAAAATACGAAGAAGGTTGCCCGCTGTTTCTACGCTTTGGAGCAGGAACGTGCCGACCGTAAACGTTATCCGGCTGTGAACCCGATCGACAGTTATTCGAAATATCTGGAATATCCCGAATTCCAGGAATATATCGCCAAGCATATCTCTCCGGAATGGATCGACAAGGTAAACGAGATCAAGACCCGTATGTTGCGTGGTAAGGAAATCGCTGAGCAGATCAACATTTTGGGTGATGACGGTGTACCGGTGGAATACCATGTTACTTTCTGGAAGTCAGAATTGATCGACTTCGTAATCCTGCAACAGGATGCTTTCGATGCGATCGATGCTGTGACACCGCTGGCTCGTCAGGAATTTATGCTGGATAAGGTGGTGAAGATCTGTCATGCGGAATTCCGTTTCGACACCTTCCTCGAAGTAATGGAATATTTCAAACAGATGATCAACGTCTTCAAGCAGATGAACTATTCCGAATATGAAAGCGACCAGTTTAAGAAGTTCAACGATCAACTTGACGCCCTGCTCGCAGAGCGCATGGAAAAATAACAGAACGTATGGCAACAAAAGCATTTCAAAAAATATATACGAAGATTACCCAGATCACGAAAGCTACCTGTTCGCTGAAAGCAACGGGAGTTGGGTATGACGAGCTGGCTTCCGTAGACGGCAAGCTGGCACAGGTGGTGAAGATCATCGGCGACGAGGTTACGTTGCAGGTGTTCTCCGGTACGGAAGGTATCCGTACGAATGCCGAAGTAGTATTCATGGGCAAGGCACCTACGCTGAAAGTAGGCGACCAGTTGGCCGGACGTTTCTTCAATGCGTATGGTGATCCGATCGACGGTGGCCCTATCCCTGAAGGAACGGAAGTGGAGATCGGTGGTCCGTCGGTAAACCCGGTACGTCGTAAACAGCCGTCTGAACTGATCGCTACGGGTATCGCCGGTATTGACCTGAATAACACGTTGGTAACCGGTCAGAAGATCCCGTTCTTCGCTGACCCTGACCAGCCTTTCAACCAGGTAATGGCAATGGTAGCCTTGCGTGCCCAATCGGATAAGATTATCCTGGGTGGTATGGGTATGACCAACGACGATTACCTGTTCTTTAAAAATACATTTAGCAACGCCGGTGCACTCGACCGTATCGTGAGCTTTATCAATACAACCGAAGACCCGTCCGTAGAACGTATCCTTATTCCGGATATGGCACTTTGTGCGGCTGAATACTTCGCTGTTCAGAAGAACGAAAAGGTGTTGGTGTTGTTGACCGACATGACCAACTATGCGGATGCTTTGGCAATCGTATCGAACCGTATGGACCAGATTCCTTCGAAGGACTCTATGCCGGGTTCGTTGTATTCCGATTTGGCAAAGATTTACGAAAAAGCAGTACAGTTCCCTGCCGGTGGTTCTATCACTATTATTGCGGTAACAACCTGTCGGGTGGCGATATCACGCACGCTGTGCCTGATAATACCGGTTATATCACCGAAGGTCAGTTATACCTGCGCCGCGATAGTGATGTCGGTAAAGTGATCGTCGACCCGTTCCGAAGCTTGTCACGTCTAAAACAGCTGGTAACAGGAAAGAAGACACGCGAAGACCACCCGCAGGTGATGAACGCCGCCGTCCGTCTGTATGCCGATGCTGCCAACGCAAAGACGAAGATGGAGAACGGTTTCGACTTGACAGACTACGACAACCGTACGCTTTCTTTTGCAAAGGATTATTCAGAAAAGCTGCTGGCTATCGACGTAAACCTCGACACGACCGAAATGCTCGACGTGGCATGGGGCTTGTTCGGCGAATACTTCAAGCCGGCTGAAGTGAATATCAAGCAAGAGTTGGTAGACAAATACTGGAAGAAATAATTATGGCAATAAAGTTTCAATATAATAAAACATCTCTTCAGCAACTGGAAAAGCAACTGAAGATGCGCGAGCGTTCCTTGCCAACAATCAAGAGTAAGGAAAGTGCGTTGCGTATCGAAGTGAAGCGGACCAAGGATGAAGTGACGAAATTGGAACTTCAGCTGGAACAGGAGATACAGAGCTACGAAAATATGGTGGCTTTGTGGAATGAGTTCTCTCCCGAACTGATCGCTGTAAAGGATGTGACGCTTACGACGAAGAAAATCGCCGGGGTGATTGTTCCTGTCCTCAACGAGATACAGTTCGAGATCGGACATTACAGTCTCTTTAATTCCCCCGCCTGGTTTACCGATGGTGTCGAATTGCTGAAGCAATTGGCGCGTACCGGAATAGAAGCAGAGTTTTCGGGAATGAAGTTGGAGTTGTTGGAGCATGCCAGGAAGAAGACTACTCAAAAGGTGAACCTTTTTGAGAAGGTACAGATCCCCGGCTATAAAGATGCGATCCGGAAAGTGAAACGGTTTATGGAGGACGAAGAGAGCCTCTCCAAGTCGTCACAGAAGATCATGCGGGCTAACCAGGAAAAGCGTAAAGCGAAAGAAGAACATAAAGAGGAGGCTGGCGTATGATAGTAAAGATGAGCAAATATGCCTTTATGGTATATCATAAGGAGTATGATACGTTCCTGGCACAGTTACGCGAATTGGGTGTTGTGCATGTGAAGGAAAATAAATCTATTCTCGATAATGCGGAACTTCAGGATATTCTTGCCTTGCGTAAACGTATCAATCTGTTGATGCGCTATTTCAAGGGATTGAATGCAGCAACTAAAGATGTTCAATTGGCACCGGCTCGTGAGCTGGATAAGAAAGCTGGCTTGAAATTGTTGCAGAAGATAGAAGAATTGCAGGACAAGAAAGTGCAGCTTCAGTCTGTAAAGGCATCTCTTGAAAAAGATATTGCCTATATGGAGATCTGGGGTGATTTCAGTTGGGCTAACTTCAATCGTTTGAAGAAGGCCGGATATGATATTACGTTCTGGACTTGTCCGACCGCTAAGTATGAACCGAAATGGGGAGACGAGTATAATGCTGTGTTGATCAATAACTTCCAGTCGGTTACTTATTTCCTTACTATAACGAAAGTCGGAACTCCGATCGATATTGATGCAGAGCGTCCGAAAATGCCGGACAGAGGTTTGCAGAAACTGAATGCGCGTCTCGATCTGTTGCAGCAGGAAATGAAAGCATTGGATGCCGAAATAAAAAAACTGGCTGCATCCGATTATAATACGCTTGACCTGTTCGATAAGAACCTGCAAAACGAGTTCAATCTGTCGAATGTATTGGTGCAGACAGACCGTCAGGCGGGGGAGAAGCTGATGTTGCTGGAAGGTTGGGTTCCGACCGAGAAAGCCCAGGTAATGGAAGAAACGCTGGAAAAGGATAATTACTTCTATCAGGCACAGGAGATAGAAGAAGGTGACAAGGTGCCTATCCTGTTGAAGAATGGTAAGTTTGCCAAGCTATACGAGCCGATTACCAGAATGTTCTCCTTGCCTAACTATGGCGAGTTCGACCCGACACCATTCTTTGCCCCGTTCTTTATGCTGTTCTTTGGACTTTGTTTCGGTGACGGCGGATACGGGTTACTGGTAATGCTTGTCTGTACGATCCTGAAACGGAAAGTTAATCCTGACTTTAAGCCGTTCCTGAGCCTGTTCCAGTATCTCGGATTGGCGGCACTGATCGTCGGTACGTGTACAGGTTCGTTCTTCGGTATCGCTTTGGTCGACATACCTGCTTTTGCTTCGGTAAAAGACTACTTTGTATCGAGCGATAATCTGATGACGTTCTCTATCATTATCGGATTGGTGCAGATCCTGTTCGGAAAGACAATTGCTGCGTTGAAGATCATGTCTCAGAAAGGGAAGAAATATGGTATTGCACCGCTGGCATGGGTATTCATTATCCTGGCATTGTGTCTGGTATTTGGCTTGCCGATGCTGAATGTACAGTTGCCGGAAATGGTGAAGAATGTATTCCTGGTAATAGCCGGGCTTGGCTTGCTGGTCGCTTTCCTTTACAATACACCGGGCAAGAATATCTTCCTGAATTTCGGTACAGGTCTTTGGAATACCTACAATATGGCTTCCGGGCTGTTGGGTGATACTTTGTCTTATATCCGTCTGTTCGCGATCGGTCTGACTGGTGCGATTCTGGGTGGCGTATTCAATTCGCTGGCTGTGGATATGACAGAAGGTCTGAACGTAGTATTACGTGTGATTTGTATGCTGCTGATCCTTTTGGTTGGCCATGCGATCAACATCGGTCTGTGTACCATCAGTTCGCTGGTTCACCCGCTTCGTCTGATCTTCGTGGAGTATTATAAGAATGCAGAGTTCGAAGGCGGTGGTAAGGCGTACGAACCTTTTAAGAAAGCATAAACAAAACGTGATTTAAATAATAACAAAAGAATAATTAAACAAACAAATTTCATTATGGAACCAATTTTATTAGCTTATCTGGGTATTGCGTTGATGACAGGTTTAACCTTTATCGGCAGTAGTTATGGTGTAACAATCTGCGGTAACGCAGTAGTAGGAGCAATGAAGAAGAACCCGGATGCACTGGGTACTTATATCGCATTAAGTGCATTGCCTTCTTCACAGGGTTTGTACGGATTCGTAGGTTATTTCATGATGCAGAAATTCCTGGTTGAGAGCATTACAATGTTGAATGCGACAGCTATCTTCGGTGCAGGTCTGGTATTAGGTTTTGCAGGTTTGTTCTCTTCTATCCGTCAGGCAGAAGTTTGTGCAAACGGTATCGCCGGTGTAGGTGCTGGTCACAACGTATTCGGTGCAACAATGGTTATGGCCGTATTCCCTGAGTTGTATGCAATCCTTGCTTTGCTGGTTGTTATCCTGATCGGCGGAACTCTTCCGGTATAATCATTTAGTATTTAATCATAAATAGTCCTCTGTGATTATCAGTATTGCTGATAATTGCAGAGGATTTTTGTTGTTATAAGTTAAGAGTTCGGTATATTTGCATACATTTGTGTGGATTGAATCAAAACAATATAATCGGAAGAATTCATGAAGAATATAAATATAACATTAAGGAGTGAGTTTTTATCTGAAATAAAAGATATTATCAGTCAATCCAGAAATAATGCGATACGAAGTGTCGATTATTGCCGGGTACAAATGTATTGGTCTATAGGTAAACGGATCCTGGAAGAAGAACAACAAGGTAAAGAACGAGCTGATTATGGAACATATCTTTTAAAGAATTTATCAAAAGAGTTGATTCCGGAATATGGAAGCGGTTTTTCGGTCCGACAACTGGAACTTTGTCGCCAATTTTATCGTGAGTATCCAAATGCGAATACATTGTGTTCGCATTTGAATTGGTCTCAATATAAATTGCTTATATCTATATCCGATATTGACAAAAGACTTTATTATCAATTAGAGTCGGTCAATAACGGATGGACAAAACGTGAATTGGAGCGCCAGATAAACTCCGGACTTTATGAACGTCTTTTATTAAGTAATGATAAAGAGGCTGTATTAGCTGTTGCACGCAAAGAGCGAATGCCTGAATCTCCGATGGAAATAATAAAAGATCCAATGGTTTTTCGTTTGTCGCACGACAGAAACGGATTCTTTTAGAGGATGATGAATTCTTTCTTGATCTTGTTTTTTACAATCGATTATTACGATGTTTTGTAGTAATAGAGCTGAAAACAAGAAAGATTACACATGAAGATCTAGGTCAGTTGCAAATGTATGTTAATTATTATGACCGTGAAGAAAAGCTTCCGGACGAGAATCCGACAATTGGTATATTATTATGTGCTGATAAAAATGATACTGTGGTGAAATATTCTTTACCCAAAGATAATACGACTGTTTTAGCTAGCAAATACCAACTATATTTGCCTTCTGAAAAGCAATTACTGAATGAATAAAACGAGAAATAAATAATGCTGAATAAAAAATATAAACATGAGAAAACATTTACATCTATTTTTTTTAATGTCAGGACTTCTTCTAGCTCAAGGCATGAAGGCACAAGTCTCTTCGGCAGACGATCCGCTACCGGGTTATACGCAGGCTGAACGTTTTGCGGGTAATAAATTATCGACTATGCTGTTTTCCACTTCGGTGGACCCGCATTGGTTTAAGGCGGGGAACTGCTTCTGGTATGAATATAAAACAGGAAATGGCAATGTCTGGTATGTGGTTGATCCTTCCGCAAAGACGAAACGTCCTTTGTTCGATCAGGATAAGCTCGCGGCCGAATTGACGGAGATCGTTAAGGATCCGTATACGGCTCAACAATTGCCTATTCAGAAATTGGAGACGGGAGAGGACGGACGTACTTTTACTTTCCAAATCACCTCTTCACAAGACGCCAAAAAGGACAGCACGGATAAAGACAAAAAGACGAAAAAGGAGGTATTCTATTTCTCCTATGACTATCCGACACGTAAACTGACCTATCTGGCAGACAAAAAGAAGGATACGGAATATCCAAACTGGGCCTCTATCTCACCGGACGGTAAAACGGTGGTCTATGCCAAAGACCTGAATCTATATCGTATGTCGCGTGAAGACTATGAGAAACTGAAGAAAGATGATAAAGACAGTACGGTCACAGAGATACAACTGACGACAACCGGTGTAAAAGACTTCGGTTTTGGTCAGCCATACAGTCTTCTGAATACAGATACCTTATGTAACGGTAAAAGGAAGAACCCGGGTTATCTGTTATGGTCGCCCGACTCCCGTCATTTTGCAATTTCTATTTCAGATAGCCGCGAGGTGAAAGACCTGTGGGTGATCAATGCTATGGCCACTCCGCGACCGACATTAGAGACTTATAAATACCAGATGCCGGGCGAAAAGGAAGCTCCTGTCAGTCATCTGTATCTGTTTGATATGAGTAACGACTCTTACAAGGAGATCAATACGCAAGCATTCAAAGACCAGACAATACGTATGGCCTACCAGCCCCGCCTGCATAAACAGTTCCTATGTTTAAAATCGGAAAAGACGGATAGCACGAGATAGCACTACAAAAGCTATACCATTTTAGTTAACTTTGTATTGTATCAAATTCATTATTAACTAATAACGATATAGCTTATGAAAACAGTACGAAGTAACGAA
>NZ_QSDP01000114.1:0-20839 GCF_003463685.1 Parabacteroides sp. AM58-2XD | reverse complement strand
TAAATGCTTTATATCCGAAAGAAAATCCCAAACTATAAAAAGGAAGTAAAATATTCAGATAAAAATATAAGCAGCCCATTAAAATAATTTGGAGAAGATATTAAATAGGAATTAAAAAACTCTAACAGTATTAATCATGAATAAAAAGTTTATATTATTGCCTTTATTAGCAGCTGGTACGCTGAACATGTCGGCAAAAGACAAGCTGCCTAACATCATTTTTATCCTAGCTGACGATATGGGATACGGGGATGTTTCTTATCTGGATGCCAACTCCAAAATAAAGACGGAGAATCTGGATGGGATGGCACGCGAGGGAGTGGTTTTTACGGATGCACATTCAAGTTCGTCCGTTAGCACTCCTACCCGTTACGGTATCCTAACAGGACGTTACAACTGGCGTTCGACACTGAAGCAGAGCGTGTTGAATGGTTATTCCAAGGCTTTGATTGCTCCTGACCGAGAAACGATGGCCTCCATGCTGAAAAAACAGGGGTATACCACTGCCGGTATAGGCAAATGGCACTTGGGATGGGATTGGAATAATATCGATGCCGGGGTGGACAATGTCGATTTCAGCAAGCCTGTGGCGAACGGTCCGACTACGCGAGGATTTGATTATTATTACGGTTTCTGTGGTTCGCTGGACATGGCACCTTACGTTTATATAGAGAATGATATGCCAACCTCCCTCCCCGACAGGGTTACGGAAAACAAAGGGAAATACAGTTGGTGGCGTAAAGGGCCGACCGGAGCGGATTTTATCCATGAAGACGTACTGCCTAACCTGATTAACCGTGCATGCAATTACGTAAAGGAAAAAGCCTCATCCGATCAGCCTTATTTCCTTTATTTGCCCCTACCGGCTCCACACACGCCGATTTTGCCGGTGAAAGAGTTTCAAGGGAAATCAGGTTTGGGAGATTATGGCGATTTTGTCCTGATGGTTGACGCTATGGTTGGTCGTGTATTGCAGGCCGTAAAAGAGTCAGGGGAAGATGAAAATACGATCGTCGTGTTCACTACCGACAACGGTTGTAGTCCGGCAGCCGGAATCAAAGAACTGATAGCTCAAGGGCATCACCCGAGTTCTATCTTCCGTGGTCATAAAGCGGATTTGTTTGATGGAGGACACCGAGTACCATGTATTATGCGTTGGCCCGGTGGTGCGAAACCGCATCAAGTGGATCAGACGATTTGTCTGACCGATTTTTATGCCACTTTTGCGGCTCTTAACGAATATACCCTCGATGACACCGAGGGGGAAGACAGCTATAATTTGTTGCCTGCCATCGCTTCGGAGGCTGAGGTCGCTCCGATCCGTGAGGCAACAGTTCACCATTCCATTGCCGGTCAATTTACTATCCGTCAGGGTGATTGGAAATTATTATTATCTCCAAGCTCTGGTGGGTGGAGTGCCCCGAAACCGAACGATTCGAAAGCATTGGCCTCTTTATCGCCGGTTCAGTTATACAACATGAAAACTGATCCTTCTGAACAAAAGAACGTGGAAGCTCAACATCCGGAAAAAGTGGCAGAACTTCGCTCCCTTTTGATCAAATATATAGAGGAAGGACGAAGTACTCCGGGGAAACCTCAAAAGAACGATGGAGAATACCCTTGGAAACAGTTGGATGATGTGTTTCACAAGAAATGACCATAGAATATTCAGATGAAAACATTTTATATGAGAAGGGCTTGCTTTTTTCTTTTTCTGTTATTCTTAATAGAGAGCATAAGTGCTGGAAGTATCAGTCTGTCGCCTTATTTTCAATCAAATATGGTATTACAACAGGGAAAGCCGATTACGATTTGGGGAACCGCTTCTGTCGGAGAGAAGATACGGGCCGTTTTTGATGGAGAAACTGTTTTTTGTACAGCCGATAATAAAGGGGAATGGTCGCTGACTTTCAAAGCCCGTAAAGCCTCTTTTAATTCTAAACAGCTTCAAGTCGGAGACACGGTATTGCATAATATTCTGATCGGAGAAGTATGGATCTGCTCCGGTCAATCCAATATGGCAATGAAAACTTCTGCTTGCGATAAAGAAACATATGATATAAAAAAAGGAGAATATGCAAATATCCGCCTGCTTGCTTATTCAGGAATTCGTATTGTTGCGAACGAAGGCTACACGGAAAAGGAGCTGTTGCGATGTAACGTAAATGACTATTTCCGTTATACCTGGGAGGTCGCATCCAATGATAGATTCCAGGACTTTTCGGCGGTAGCTACTCATTTCGGCATACAGCTTCATGAAAAAGCAGAAGTCCCCCTGGGATTGATTTGTTGTGCGGTAGGAGGTTCAGCAATAAACAACTGGATACCGGAAGATATCTTGAAGCATCATCCGGTTACTCGTTCTTTATATGAGTCCGACTGGTTGTCAAATGAAGATGTATATGTAAATCATAGGAAAAGGTGTCAGAATGCATTTAAGAAAGTGTTACCGGAGAATAAAGCTTTTATCCCCGGTCAATTATCATACCGCTTCATAGCCGAGCCCGGATTTGCGTATGAGGCCTCTTTGGGGAAATTAGGAAGGCTTGGGGTCCGTGGTGTTTTGTGGTACCAGGGAGAATCGGATGCCTATAGCGATAGGTCGGTGATGGGTTATGAAGTCTTGTTTAAAATGCTGGTTGATAGCTGGCGTTTAAACTTTGATGATCCGGACCTGCCGTTTGTTGTGATTCAGTTACCCCGGTTTAATTCACCTTATTGGCCTAAAATGAGAAACTTGCAGGAAAAACTATGCAGACAAATGCCCAATGTTCACTTGGTTGGAACAAGAGATTTGGGTGATGAGAAGGAAATCCATTATAAAGGGAAAAAAGTTGTGGGTGAACGTGCTGCATCAATCGTGTTGAACAAAGTATACAAGTAAATTTATAACTATCATGATAAACATTTCAATAAGACTGAGTTTCTTAGCTGTAAAACAAACTCAGAGATATATAATGAGAAAAACAATTTGTCTATTGTTGCTTTCGGGGATATGTTTTTCCTCTATAGCTCAAGCGGCTTCCCCCGAAAAGAGTGGTAAAGAAAGAGATCTTTACAACCGGCTCCAATGGGTAAAACCGGAAGCTGTGCGGCTTGCAATCGATGATATGTCCCACGACAAAACATTTGACAAGGGCACTGCCGAGCAACTATTGATAAAGCTGGAGGAGTTACTTAAACCGGGCTTTGAAGGAATCCTGCAAAACGATCCGGCTGCAATCGCCCGGGGAAAACAAGCATTGGAACTGCAACGGTCTATCCTTTTATCGAACCCGCTGCTGAAAAATGGCAAGATAATAGCCAGCCGCTACAAATTGCCGGGAAATGCGCGGAAAGCCATGACTCCGGAACTGGGAACCCAGCGTAACAACTGGACAAACCAGCAAACAAACAGATACAGAGGATTTGATGCCGAGATTGTCGAGTTGTCGGAATTAAACGATCGATTGTCTATGCGTACGGTATTTAAACCGGCAGACAGTGCCGTTATTGCCGATCTGAAATTGCATTGGGACGGTGAGCACATCATGTTCACCTCTGTCACTTCCGACGACCGTTTAAACGTATTTGAAATAACAACCGCCGGAACAGGCTTTCGCCCGTTGATTGAAACACCGGAGCCCGATCTTGAATTTTATGATGCGACCTATCTTCCCGACGGGCGTATCCTGACCGGTGCAAATGTCGGGTATCACGGCGTACCCTGTATTAACGGGAATGCCCCTGTCGGTAATATGATGCTTTATTCGCCCGGCGATAAAAAGCTTCGCCGCGTTACCTTCGATCAGGATGCCAACTGGAATCCGGTAGTCATGCATAACGGTCGTGTGATGTATACACGCTGGGAATACACAGACCTGATGCATTATTATTCACGTTTTGTCATGCACATGAACCCCGACGGGACCGAACAAAAAGCACTGTTCGGTAGCGGAGCCATGTTCCCTAACAGCACGTTCGATATCCAGCCGTTGCCCGGCCATTCTTCGGCTTTTGCCGGTATTATCTCCGGCCATCACGGGGTGGCCCGTTCAGGCCGTCTGATTTTGTTTGATCCGACAAAGGCCCGCAAAGGAGTGGAAGGCATGCTACAGGAAATACCTTACAGAAACCGCCCCATCGACCCTATAGTGAAAGACAGGCTCGTAGATGGCGTATGGCCCCAATTTATCAAGCCGATGCCGGTGAACGACAAATACTTCCTGGTTACCGCCAAACTGTCGCCGGATGCACTATGGGGTATTTACCTGGTGGATGTGTTCGATAATGTGACTTGTCTGCATGAAGCGGAAGGCGAAGGATATATCAGTCCTGTTCTGGTCAGAAAAAGTCAGACGCCACCGGTTATTCCTGACCGTGTAAAATTATCCGAAAAGGAAGCTACCGTATTTATCCAGGATATTTACGAGGGCGAAGGGTTGCGTGGCGTACCGAAAGGAACGGTCAAGTCGTTGCGTATCCATGCGTATGAATATGCATATATCAAATCCCCCTCTAACCATGAAGCGATGGGAATACAAAGCGGTTGGGATATTAAGAGGAACCTGGGCACGGTTCCGGTAGAAGAAGATGGCTCTGCCATATTTAAAATACCGGCCAATACGCCTATATCCATTCAGCCGCTAGACCGTGACGGACGCGCTATCCAGTGGATGAGGAGTTGGCTGACAGGCATGCCGGGCGAAATTATATCCTGCGTTGGTTGCCATGAAGACCAAAACAGCATTGCCATCCCCAAACGAGTGACTGCTTCGACCAAACTACCTGTCGCATTAACGGCTCCAGAGGGAGGAATCCGACCGTTTACCTTTGATCTTGAAGTACAGCCGGTATTGGATCGCGCTTGTATTGCCTGCCATGACGGAAGCGAAGGTAAGCCGGACTTCCGGGGCGGCAAAAAAGATGCGCGTGGTTTCGGAACATCCTACCTGGCTTTACATCCTTACGTACGCCGGCAAGGTCCTGAAGCTGATATGGCAGTGCTCCAGCCTTATGAATATCATGCAAATACCAGCGAATTGATTCGTATGCTGGAAGTCGGTCATCACAATGTCAAACTGACAAAAGAAGAATGGTCGGCGCTGACAAACTGGATTGATTACAATGCCCCCGACAAAGGTATATTCGGTCCGATCAACCCGTTGAAAGGAGTCGACCAATATACACGCCGTATTGAGTTGAGTGAAAAATATGCCGGAAAAAGTGTTTGCTGGAAACAGGAGTTAACCGATTATGCAGCTTATTTGAAAACGAAGGGAACAATAAAACCGGAACTTCCCGAATCCTTGAAAAGCAAGAAACAGAAGAGTCCCAAAGTAAAAGGGTGGCCTTTTTCTTCCGGCGAAGCACAGGACAAGCAGAAAGCGCTCGGTGAAACCCGCCTGTCGGTAGATGTGGCTCCGGGTATAAAAATCAACTTTGTAAAGATACCGTCAGGAAGTTTCGTGATGGGATGCAATACAGGATCGGCCGACCATGCTCCTGCCGGCAAAGTACGTATTGACAAGCCTTTCTGGATGGCAGAAGTAGAAATTACCAACGAGCAGTATGCAGCATTGGTTCCCGACCACGACAGCCGTTGTGTCGATCAGTTCTGGAAAGATCATACACACGCCGGTTATCCCGCCAACCTCCCCCACCAACCTGTTATACGGGTAAGCTACCGGGATGCTTTGGCTTATTGCGAAACTCTTAGCCGGAAAACAGGTTTGAACATTACGCTTCCTACCGAAGCCCAGTGGGAATGGGCTTGCCGGGCAGGCAGCGATAAGGATTTCTGGTTTGGAGATGCGAATGCCGATTTTGCCGGAAAAGAGAATCTGGCCGATGCCCGCTTATCGGATATGGCAGTCAAAGGCGTCGACCCTAAGCCTATGTCGCACGCAGATGCTTTGTTTAAATATTATAACTACCTGCCGAAAGCAGCAGAAGTAAATGACGGTGCAATGATTCAAACGGACTCCAAAGACTATCAGGCCAATCCGTTCGGATTGCATGCCATGCACGGTAATATCGCAGAATGGACACGTTCCGCTTATCTTCCTTATCCGTATAAGCAAATGCGCAGGAAGAAGGGGAACGATACGTCGTACGTGGAGGTTCCTATCTCGACCGTCCGAAATATTCGACCGCCTATACCCGTAAAGCGTATTACCCCTGGCAAAGGGTGTTTAATGTCGGTTTCCGTGTAATAATCGAACAGTAGATACGACCTGCCACTTCTTATAGGTCACATGGTGACTTCTTATAGGTCATTATGTGACTTATAAGAAGTCATTGTCTTGTTTCTTTGTCGAAGAAGGACTATTTCTTATGCTTAAAATCGTAAGGAAAATCAGACAATGAATAATTATTTTTTATTTAAAACAATAGTAGAAAATATCTTTTCGAACTTTGGTATTGCTTGTTCACATATTCGGAAATACGTTTGTATGCTTTAGCAATATGTTCATTAACCGTTTTTTCACTTATATTTAGCAATTCGGCTATTTCCCTGTTTTTTAGTTTGTCTGCTAGTACCAGACGGAATACTTCTCTGCATTTGGGAGGTAAAGAATTGACGGCATCCTGAATTAATGTACGGTATTCATTGTCAAGTAATTTATTTTCCGGTGTATCGTTTTCCGGTAATATCTCTATTTCATATAAAGAAAGTGACTCCTGTTTTTGAGCATATCCTCTACGTAAATAATGCAAGGCTTGGTTTTTAACAGAAGTATAGAGATAACGTTCCGGTTCTTTTACATGTGATAGGGTTTCTCTTTTATTCCACATAACGGTGAATACATCCAAGACGACTTCTTCAGAAGTTTCTTTGGATTGTAAGTAATAGTAAGCCAGGTGGAACATCCTACGGGAGTATCTTTCGAATAATATCCGGAATGCATTTTTATCCCCTTTTATTACTTTGTCGAATAATGAGATGGTTTCTTCTTGATTCATTAAACGTTGTCTCTTTTTATAGAACTGGACTGTAAAAGTAAAACAAATATTTGTAAAAAAAAAATGAGAGGGAATAGGAGTTTTTGGGTTGTTCTGTCATCTTTATAAATAAACAGTGTTATAAAATTATGTCGAACTACAAAAGAATGTGCCATGAACAGTACCTGAAAGAATAAAAAAAGAATTAGGAATGTTGACAGTATTCCAAAATTCAGCTTGTTAATCGGTAGAAAAACTACCAAGTATAAAACTAATATTTATTAATAGTATGGATAAAATAACATTAAGAAAACAACCTTCACATCTGATGCGTGTATTGTGTCTTTTCTTTCTCCTTAATTTATGCGGTGGAAGTATCATTGCCTCTCAAAACGTAAAACTATCGCTGAATATGTCAAACACAACATTTAGCGATGTTTTTAGAGAGATTGAAAAAAAGACGGGGTATAAATTTGTATATAATACGACTGAAATCAACCAACACGACGTGGTTTCGGTGAATGAGACCAACAAGAATTTGTCTGATATTCTGGCTGGATTATTCAAAAACAAACAAATATCTTTCCGTATATCAAACAAGCATATAGCTTTGTTTAAAACTCAGAAAAAACGAGTGAGCGGAACCGTCCTCGACCCGTTTGGCGAACCGGTTATAGGGGCCAATGTGGTGGAAAAAGGAACCATGAACGGGATTATCACGGATATAAATGGTAAATTTGCTTTAGACGTAGTATCAGGAGCAACGTTAGTAATCTCTTATATCGGTTATACAACGATAGAAGTTCCCGTAGCGAACAAAGAAAATTTGACGATCACCTTGAAAGAAGATACGGAAACGTTGGAGGAAGTCGTTGTTGTGGGTTATGGGACACAAAAGAAAGTGAATCTGACTGGGGCTGTAGAGACTGTGAATACCAAATCTTTAGAGGGAAGATCGCTTCCTAATTTAAGTCAAGCACTACAAGGAAGTGTTAGTGGAGCTAATTTTTCTGTCGGAAACAGTGGTTTTGAGCCTGGGGCTGATATGACCTTTCAGATTCGTGGCCAAGGTGATGCCTATGTGTTAGTGGATGGAGTAGAAACAGATTTATCAAAACTTAATCCGAATGATATAGAATCTATTTCTATTCTGAAAGATGCTGCAGCCGCTGCTGTTTATGGAGCAAAGGCTTCATATGGTGTGGTTCTTGTTACAACTAAATCTGGTAAAAAGGAGTCTAAACCGGTGGTTAATTTTAATGCGAATGTGTCTTATGCGATTAATACACGTATGCCAAGTAAAGTTGATTCATATACTTGGGCTAAAGTCTTAAATGAAGCCGGAGCAAACGGTGGGGGGATTGTTTTTACAGATGAGGTTATAGATCGAATCATTGCTTATCAGAATGATCCTACGCTACCAGAAACCGTTGCAGATGGAGCAGGATGGGCTACAACGAACAAATCAAACGCAAATAATGACTGGTATGATATTTATTTTGGTGGGACCGTGAATAATCAGGAAAGCGTATCTGTTAAAGGTGGTGGAAAAAAAGCCTCCTATTATGTTTCAGCCGGACATGTATATAACGGTAGTACACTCCAGTTTGGAGAAGATAACTTTAGAAGATACAACACTGTCGCTAAAATAGATGTAAAGCTTGCTGACTGGTGGGATTTTTCTGTAAATAACAGGTTTATGAATTCTAACCGTATCAGACCAAATTTAGATAGTCAGGGAGACTATCCTTTATTATTCCACTTTGCAGCAAACAAAATGCCAACCGTACCTCAATTTAATCCGTCTGGATATAGAAATTATACGTCTATGATACCTTTGCTGGAAGATGGGGGAAATGATAAGACTGTTACCAATGAATTTGTGCAACGTTTTGCTACGGAAATACGTCTGTTGAAAGGATTTAAAGTTAATGCTGATTATACGGTTAAATATAATACGCTTGCTTTTACTTCCGATAACTTTACATGTTATTCTGATATGGTAGATGGTAGTTTTGTTGCTCAAGGAACAACGGTGCCTTCTTATGTAAACAAATATCAACAGCAACAAATGTATACATCATTTAATGTGTATGGCTCTTATGAATTTGATATCAATAAAAATAATTTTGCCATAATGGCAGGTGCACAAAGAGAAAATCAACGTACTGAAAGAATAACCGGTCGTAAAGATGGAATAGTTTCAAATGATGTTCCTTCTTTTTCAACTTCGACAGGTAATATTTATTCATTAACCGATGCTTTGTCTCATTTATGCAGAATGGGGTATTTCGCACGTATTAATTATAATTATGCAAATCGATATTTGCTGGAGATTAATGGTCGTTATGATGGAACATCCGTTTTTGCGCATGGTAATCGTTGGGGATTTTTCCCATCTATTTCAGCTGGTTGGAATATTTCAAATGAGAAATTTTTCGATAATATATTAAGTTCTATTAATAATTTAAAGTTAAGACTATCTTGGGGTAGTCTGGGTAATCAGAATGTAGATGCTTATCAAGACCTGGCTTTAATGGGCTTGAAAACCAATCTGTCATGGCTAATAAATGGAGAAAGGCCCTCTTACGCTACCCAGCCCAATTTGGTGAACACAGAATTGACTTGGGAGAAGTCAAATACATTTGATGTAGGTCTGGATATGAGTTTCCTTAATGGAAGGTTAGCTGTTTCAGGTGATTGGTATCAACGTAATACTTATAATCGTTTAGGACCGGCTGAAGCTTTACCTGCTGTATTAGGTCAAACAATTCCTCAAATGAACAATGCAGAATTACGTACTAACGGATGGGAGTTGTCAGTGTCTTGGAAAGATCAGGTCACGAAAGACTTTTCATATTCTGTATCTGCCATGTTATATGATTATTATTCGGAAGTAACGAAGTATAACAACCCGACTAATATTTTAACTACTTATTACAAAGGTTCTCGTATAGGTGATATTTGGGGGTATACTTCAAATGGACTTATTCAATCAGACGAAGAAGCTACAGAGATAACAAATTCAGGCTATCAAAAACAATTTTATGCTACTTGGAATAAAGGTGATGTAAAATATGAAGATCTAAATGAAGATGGAGTCATTAATAATGGGAATAACACACTTGATGATCATGGAGATCTATCAATTATAGGAAATTCTTCTCCTCGCTATCAATTTGCATTGAATCTGGGTGCTAAGTATAAAAATCTAGATTTTAGTATGATGATGCAAGGTGTTGGTAAACGGGATGTATGGTTCGGTACAAATAATGGTGCTTATTGGGGTATTATGAAGTGGAATCAGTCTTCGCTTAATAAAGGACGTCAGCTTGATTACTATCGTGATCAAGAAGCTACTACATATGTTGGTTTAGGATTGAATACTGATGCTTACTTTGCTCGACCATATAATAATGATTCTATGAATAATAAAAATAGACAGACTTCAACACGGTATTTACAAAATGGTGCCTATTTACGTTTTAAGAATATTCAAATAGGTTATAATTTACCTGAAAAGTTTATTTCCAAAATAAATCTGAGTAAAGTCAGATTCTATTTTTCAGGAGAGAATCTAGGGGTAATAACCGGTAACTTCCCGGATTATATGGATCCGGAAACAGCAACTCAAGGATATAATAATCAAGGAGGTAAAAGTATGAATCCTCAGGCTAGCTATTCTTTTGGCATTGATGTTGAATTTTAAAAAATGAGATTATGAAAAATGAATATTTAATTATAGGTCTATTGAGTTCTCTTTTACTTATGTTTGTCTCATGTGAAGACATATTGGATAAAGAGCCTCTTGATAAAATTTCTAATGACGCATATTGGAAAAAAAGTAGTGATTTAGACGGTTATGTGGTCCAGTTTTATCCAAACCTTGTTTCTGGCGGATATACAAGTAATTTTGGGACAGATGCTTCATCCGGAAGTGATAATGCGATTTACAAAGTTTCTGCTGATAATACGATGAACGGTGCCCGAGCAATTTCTACTGTTGCGTCTACAACTGTTTGGAATTGGTCTACAATAAGCTCTATTAATACATTTTTTGAAAATTGCAACAAATGTGAAGATGATCCTGCCCTTTGGAAACATTATTTGGGAGAAGCTTATTTTTTTCGGGCATGGCAATATTTTTCAAAAGTCAAAAGTTATGGAGATGTCCCTATTTATAAAACAACTTTAAATATGTCTTCTCCTGAATTGTATAATCCACGGGATAAAAGAACGGATGTTGTTGACTTTATTCTGGATGATTTAGATCAGGCAATTGAAAATCTGAATTATTTAAAGGATGTAAATGGTGGATCTAACCGTCTTTCTAAAGAAGCCGCATTAATTTTTAAATCACGAGTAGCTTTATATGAAGGTTCTTGGCAAAAATATCATAAGGGAACTGATTTTGCTACCGAAGGTGCTGATTATTTGAAGTATTTCAAAATAGCCTATGAGACAGTAGAAGAATTACAGACACCGGGAAAATATACTGTAGGCACATATGGTAACTCAGCTAAAGATTATGGAGAGATGTTTGGCCAGGATGATATGAGTAAAAACAGCGAAGTGGTCCTCTGGAAAGCTTTCAATAAAGATGCAGGGTTAAAGCATGAGCTACAAGCTTATACAACAAAGGAAACAGATGGTAGAGCAGCCACCTTGTCATTTGTTCAATCTTTCCTGGATAAAAATGGGGAACCGTTTGATTGGCAGAATGTAATTAGCACATATAAAGGAAATGCATTTCTTTCTTATCTTCAAGAATATGCAGACCCTCGTTTATCACAAACGATATGGATGCCCGGTGATTTAATGTGTAGCAATAATAAATATGGCGAGTATCATTTCGTAAAACCCAATGTGGATAAATCAAGTGTTTCTTTATGTTCTACAGGTTTTCAAATCAAAAAAGGAGCTAATCCACTGTCGGATGGTGCCGGATCTACCTATGGTGCCGGTTGTGAAACAGGTTTAATCGTATTCAGATATGCAGAAGCTCTGTTAAACTATGCTGAGGCTAAGTATGAATATGATGGAAATGTGGATTATGATAAATCCATTAATTTATTGAGAAGAAGAGTTGGAATGCCAGACTTTAAAGTTATTCATGATTCGAATGCAAAACAGTTTTCAGATTATGGTTATGAAATTTCTGATGAATTATTTGAAATTCGAAGAGAACGTAGAGTTGAATTAGGGCAGGAAGGTTATCGGACTGATGATTATAAACGTTGGGCAGCACATAAATTATTTCAAGGAAAACGGCCATTGGGATATCCTTTTTTGAAGTCGGAATTTCCTAATGCTAAAAATATATACACAACTGAGGATGGGTTACTTGACCCATTTAACAAAGTACTTCCAAATGGATATAAATTTGATGAAAATCGAGATTATTTGGATTGCATTCCTACTAACGAGATAACATTGAATTCAAAGTTGTTACAGAACCCTGGTTGGTAATTTGAGCCTAATTGTTAACAGGGAATATTCATAAAAATATTCCCTGTTAACAAACTTGAAAATTGCATTTTTAATTTGTATAAAAGATTAAAACGATTTATATATGAATACCAAATTGTATATTTTTTTATTCTTTTTGTGTTGTTTTGAATTACAAGCGGAAGAATTTTGTCCAAATGACACATTGAGTTATAAACAGATAGAACAAGGAAGTTTAAACTTATATGTATTCTATCCTGATAATCAAAAAGCAGGAGTAAATCGTCCTGCTATTATTCTTTTTTTTGGAGGTGGATGGAACGGTGGATCTCCATCCCAGTTTTATCAGCAATGTGCATATTATGCTTCCTGTGGATTTGTTGCAATTTCTGCAGAATATCGAGTTATAAGTAAACATCATACAACTCCTTTTGAATGTGTAATGGATGGAAAATCTGCGATACGATATGTAAGAGAAAATGCATTAAAAATAGGCGTTGATCCTGATAAGATTATTGCAGGAGGAGGCTCAGCGGGAGGCCATGTAGCAGCTTGTACAGCGATGATTGATGGTTATAATGAAGAAGATGCTTCCATTTCTTCAAAGCCAAATGCAATGGTTCTTTTTAATCCGGTATTGGATACAACAAAAAAAGGGTATGGAGCATCGAAGCTAAAAGGAAAAGAAATAGAACTTTCTCCTAATCATCACATAAAGAACGGTTTACCTCCTACAATTGTCTTTCATGGAACAAGTGATAAAACCGTCCCCTATGAAAATGCTACTTTTTTTGTTTCTAAAATGAAGAAAGCCGGGAATAAATGTGAGCTTATTTCAGTAGAAGGTGCAGACCATGGCTTTTTTAACGGTTCTTTTTTTCGTCCTAAAAATGATGACACAAATTTTAATTTGACAATGAAAGAATCTGTTCGTTTTTTGTCTGAATGTTTAAATCTTCATGATCGTATAAAATAGAAAGGAAGAATCTGTTATAAACAATAAAACTGAAAAACATGAACTTTTTAAGGAAATCGATCTATTTATTTAGCAGTCTTGTTTTTTGTCCTCAAATTATGCTGGCACAAAAAAAGATTCCTGTCAAACCGAACATTTTATTTATTTTAATTGATGATTTAGGTAAGGAATGGATCAGCACATATGGCGCAGAAAATATAGAAACACCGGTATTCGATTCCTTGAGTAAAACAGGTATTACTTTTACTAATTGCTATTCGATGCCACAAAGTACTCCTTCTCGTGTGTGTTTACTAACCGGTCAATATCCTTATCGAAATGGATGGGTAAATCATTGGGATGTCCCACGCTGGGGTGCTGGTGCACATTTTGACGAAACATGTAATCCTTCTATCCCTGATATGATACGAAAATCCGGTTATGTGACGGCTGTTGCAGGTAAATGGCAACTAGATGATTTTAGAGTAGAACCTGATGCAATGAACCGGGTTGGATTTGATGAATATTGTATGTGGACAGGATATGAAACTGGAGTACCGGAGTCAAAGAATAGATATTGGGATCCTTATATTCATACTAAATCGGGAAGTAAAATATATCAAGGGGAGTTCGGCGAGGATATTTTTTCAAACTTTTTGATAGATTTTATGCGCAAGCATGGAAAGGGAGATAAACCAATGTTTATGTATTATCCTATGTGTTTAGCCCATACACCTCTAACTTCTACTCCTCATGAACCAAATGTAAAGGGAAAAATGGAATGTCATAAAGCAATGGTTCGATATGTTGATTATACGATAGGTAAATTGGTTTATGAACTCGAACATTTGGGGCTACGGGAAAATACAGTTATAGTAGTAACTACAGACAATGGAACATCAGGTGATATAATAGGAAAACGAAATGGAATGGATATAGCTGGAGGAAAATCAAAAACAACAGAAGCCGGAATCAATGCTCCTTTGGTAATTAGTTGTCCATCTTTTATTGATCAAAATGTAATAACAGATGTTTTAGTTGACTTTACGGATTTTTTTCCAACATTTGCAGAAATGGCAGAAGCCAAATTATTAGAAGAGTATATCTATGATGGAAAATCATTTTATCCTTACTTAAAAGGGGAAACAGATTATATTCCTCGTTCTTGGATAATGGGAATGGGAGGACATAATAATGCAAAAGTAAGTAAAAAAGGAGTTGAGAATCAGTATGTATTCCGTGACCGAGTCATTCGTGACAAACAGTATAAGTTGTACATCTCCCCTAAAAAGGAACCCGTAAAGCTATTTGATTTGTTGAAAGATCCGTATGAAAAGAACAATATTATCGGAGAAGATGAAATGACAAGTGTGATAGAAAAGTTACAATTACCACTTGAATCGATGTTTAAACAAGATTCAGATCCTACATACAATCCAAATCCTGCTCAAGAATGGGATATACAAGTAAGTGTAGAATCCCAGACATGGAAAATAAACTATTAAATCTCAATAATTTATATAAAATAGAAAATGAAGATGATGATAAAAAATACGACTTTACTATTAGGCTGTAGTACTTTTTTGAGCTGTTTAGCTTCTTCTTTTAGTCTAAGTGCAAAAAGTAATACTCCCAATATTGTTCTTATCATGGCTGACGATATGGGATATGCTGACTTTGGATGCTATGGTAATACAATCAATAAAACACCTCATATCGATCGGTTGGCAGAGAAGGGAATGAAGTTTACAGATTTTCATACGAATGGTGCTGTATCCAGTCCTACTCGAGCCGCTTTAATGACAGGGCGTTATCAACAATATTATGGAATAGAGGGGGTAATAACGGCAGCCAACCATCGTAAAACAGGATTAGATCCTTCTGCTACAACTATTGCAAAGTTACTTCGCGCCAATAATTACGAAACTGTGATTTATGGTAAATGGCATTTAGGGTATCAGAAAAAGTTTAATCCTATTCATTTGGGGTTTGATCAATTTGTGGGTTATGTTTCTGGTAATATTGATTATTTTAGTCATATTGACCAAGAAGGGTATGAAGACTGGTGGCATCAAGATCAATTACATCCGGAAGAAGGGTATACAACGCATTTGATAACTGATTATGCGGAACGTTATCTAAAACAAAAACATGATAAACCTTTTTTCCTTTATTTACCATTCGAAGCCTGTCATGGACCCTGGCAAGGTCCTAATGATGAAGCAATAAGGCTTATAAAAGAGGGGAAATATGAAACATATGACGGTCGCAAAGATATTAAAACTGCTTATAGAGAAATGGTAGAATCTTTAGACGAATGTGTTGGCAGAATAGTTAAAACCCTAGAAGAAAATGGTTTATCTGACAATACTTTGGTTTTATTTTTCTCTGATAATGGTGGAGCTAAATTATCAGATAACTCGCCTTGGTCTGGATATAAAGGTTCTCTGTTAGAAGGTGGTCATCGTGTGTCTTTTATTGCTCATTGGCCTCAACAAATAAAAGCTGGTTCTGTTTCAAATGAAACAATTATGTCAATGGATATATTGCCTACACTTTGCGAGGCAACTTCAACCCCATTGGAAGGAGTATTTGACGGACATAGTTTTTTATCTGTTTTGAAGTCTAATGACATGATGCCAGAACGTATTTTGTTTTGGCGTACAGGTAATGCTGTTTGTGCTCGGCAAGGGAGTTGGAAGTTAACATTAAATAGAAAGACGGGGCATGGTTCCTTAGTTGATTTGTCTGTTGATGTAAAAGAAAAAAATAACTTATGGAATCAATATCCGGAAAAGGTTGAATCATTGCGAAAAGCTATAGAGCAATGGGAAGCGGGTTTTAAAGAGGTTAAACAATTTTCGGACCGAAGTATTCCGGGTGGAGCAATGGATACTGGGGTTTCTTGGCAATTGATAGTTGAAAATTCTCAAATAGGTTAAAGATAAATGCAGATTAAAAAATTAGAATATGATAAAAAGAATTATTTTATTCGTTTTGATTTTATGTGCTATTGTGAGTCCGTTTAAAGCTCAAAAATCATCTTATCCTTTTCAAAATCCGAATTTACCCTTGGATGTTCGCATAAATGATCTGGTTTCCAGATTAACCTTGGAAGAGAAAGTTCAACTAATGAAGCATAAATCTCCTGCAATTGAAAGATTAGGTATTCCTGCTTACAATTGGTGGAATGAAGCCTTACATGGTGTTGCACGAACATCTGAGAAAGTAACAGTTTTTCCACAGGCTATTGGACTGGCTGCCACATTTGATGTTAAGGGGATGGAAAGGTGTGCAGATATGATCTCTTCAGAAGGGAGGGCTTTGTTCAATGAAGATTTACAATCTGGAAAAACCGGGACAATCTATAGAGGGTTGACTTATTGGACACCGAATGTTAATATATTCAGGGATCCTCGTTGGGGAAGAGGACAAGAAACGTATGGAGAAGACCCTTATTTAACTTCAAAAATGGGAGTTGCAATGGTTAGAGGCTTAGAAGGGAATGATTCAATTTATTTAAAGGCTGTTGCTTGTGCAAAACATTATGCAGTACATAGTGGACCAGAGCATAATCGCCATTATTTTAATGCAACCGTATCTCAGTTTGATCTGTGGGATACGTATCTTCCAGCTTTTAGAGAGTTGGTTACAAAAGCGAAGGTGCACGGTGTCATGTGTGCTTATAATCGCCTGGATGGACAACCGTGTTGTGGTCATAATGAATTGTTAATACATATTTTACGAGATCAATGGAAGTTTGATGGTTATGTTACCTCGGACTGCTCGGCGATTAAAGATTTTGCCAATCATCATAAAACGCATGTGAATAATATAGAAGCTGTTAGTGATGCTGTCTTGAAAGGAACAGATTTAGAATGTGGAAATTTATATCAATTATTGGAGCAAGGAGTAAAACAAGGTTTGATTTCAGAGCGTATGATCAATGTTTCTGTAGCCAGACTCTTTACAATCCTTTTTAAAATAGGTATGTTTGATCCGGAAGAAAAAAATCCTTATTCTTCTATTTCACGGGATATAATAGAGTGTGATGCACATAAAGCTCAGGCTTACGAAATGGCCAGAGAATCAATGGTTTTATTAAAAAACAAAAAGAATATATTGCCTCTTAATCAAAAGAAAATAAAAAAAATAGCATTGATAGGTCCAAATGCAGACGCTCCCTTGACTTTGTTGGCTAATTACTATGGCACACCGAGCGAGATTATAACTCCATATAAAAGTTTGCAAAAGCGTTTTGGAAATAAAATTCAGATAGATTATATAAAAGGAACTGATGTTGTGGATAAACTGAAAAATGGTCCATCCTTTTCCGAAATTCTAACTAGAGCTAAACGTTCAGATGTTATTGTTTTTGTATCGGGTATAAATGCTAATTATGAAGGAGAAGCAAGTGATGCAGGTGCAGGGGGATATGCCGGATTTACAAGTGGAGATCGCACAACGATGAAACTGCCGACTGTACAAACTGAATTAATCAAGGAACTAAAAAAAACAGGACGTCCTATAATACTCGTTAATATGTCAGGTTCTGTAATGAGCTTTGAGTGGGAAAGTCAGAATGTAGATGCTATTATACAAGCTTGGTATGGTGGGCAAGCTGCTGGAGATGCTATTACTGACATTCTTTTTGGAGATTATAATCCGGCGGGACGTATGCCAATAACGACTTATATGAATGATAATGATTTGCCTCCTTTTGAAGATTATTCGATGCAAAATCGGACTTATCGTTACTTTAAAGGGGATGTACGGTATCCATTTGGTTATGGTTTAAGTTATACCCGGTTTTCATATGAAGTTTTGCCACATGATTCAATTATTGAAACAGGAAAAGAATACAAAATTCAAGCAAAAGTGACAAATACGGGAGATAGAGATGGCGATGAAGTTGTTCAATTATATGTGAGACATTCCAATGATAATACTCGTCCAATACCTATCTGTTCTCTTAAAGGTTTTGATAGGATACATCTGAAAAAAGGGGAAAGCCGAATTGTATCATTTATCCTCACTCCAGAGGAACTTGCTTTAACCAACAGTGATGGAACAACAGTACAAAGTGAAGGTTCTATGGATATTTATATAGGAGGAGGGCAACCTTATAAATCTGAAGGGGTTTTTTATTCTTTGGATATAAAAGGAGAATCTTATCAGGTTTTCTGATATTTTGTTTAGTCCTGTTTAAATTTTGTTGGTGTATTTAATATAAACAAGTTAAGAGTATAATATTAAACATAAAAAGTAGAGAATGAATACAGGGATTGGAAAAAATATTTTTTTGCTGATATGTTTTTTTTGTGTGGTAAGTCGAGGTACAAGTCAAAATGATTATAGTTTTTATGTTAATCCTTTTATAGGAGCAAGTACGAGTACTCATAAAGCCGGAGCATATCATGGATTGGGCAAAACCTTTCCGGGAGCAACGACACCTTTCGGCATGGTACAAGTAAGCCCTAATACCATTACAGGAGGAGACAATGGTTCAGGATACAGTTATGAACATGAAACAATAGAAGGGTTTGCTTTTACACAAATGAGTGGAGTTGGATGGTTCGGAGATTTGGGTAATTTTTTAGTTATGCCTACAATTGGAAAACTATATACGAATTCAGGAAAAGAAGGAGGGATAAAAGGATATCGTTCATATTATGATAAAACAACAGAAGTTGCTCGGGCCGGTTATTATAAAGTAGTTCTTTCTGATAGCCAAATATTGGTAGAAGCAACAGCTGCGCCTCATAGTGGTATGCTACGTTTCACTTTCCCAGAAAATGCCCGGTCTCGTATACAAATAGACTTGGCTCGTCGTGTTGGTGGTACTTCAACCTTCCAAGAGTTTCGTAAAGTGGATGATTTTACAATAACGGGAAAAATGTGTTGTACACCTGATGGAGGCGGTTGGGGAAATGGTGCCGGGAAAGCTGACTATATTGTCTATTTTTATGCTCAGTTTTCGAAACCGCTAAAAACTTTTGGTGTATGGGATGCTCTAGTTCCGAACGAACAAGTCCGAAAATTAAAATGGGCAGGTAGCCAGGATTTGCAGGATTTAGCATCTGAAGCGAATGTGGTTATGTCTCCTGATTTTTATGCAGGAAAGCACATCGGCTTTTTTACAGAGTTTTCAACGTTTGAAAACGAACAAGTATTAATGAAAACCGGTATTTCGTTCGTAAGCGAAGACGGAGCACGTAAAAATCTCGAATCAGAAATAAATAATTGGGACTTCGATGCATTACAGTCAAAAACAGTTGATTTGTGGAATCAAAATCTTTCTAAGATACAAATATCCGGAGGTACATATGATGAAAAAGTAACTTTTTACACAGCTCTTTATCATACAATGATTGACCCGAGAATATTATCAGATGTTGATGGGAACTATCCGGGACCGGGGCAAAAGGTTTATTATTCTGAAGATTTTACAAAACGAACGATTTTTAGTGGATGGGATGTTTTTAGAAGCCAGATGCCATTACAAACAATTATTAATCCTGATTTAATAAATGATGTTTTATCTTCTCTTTTGACATTAGCAGAACAAAGCGGAAAGCACTATTTTGAACGTTGGGAGTTTTTTAATGCTTATAGTGGATGTATGTTAGGTAATCCTGCTATATCAGTTTTAACAGACGCTTACGTAAAAGGTATTATACCACAATTAGATATAGAGAAAGCCTATCAATACGCAGATACAACTTCTCAACTGTTTGGAAATGTCAAATATGGTTATACCCCGAATCCGGCAGGTGTTTCTAAAACATTAGAATATGCTTATACTGAATGGTGTATGTATTGTTTAGCTAAAGCTTTGGGTAAGGATGAAGATGCTCAGAAATATTTTAATCTATCTTTATCGTATGAAAATATTTATGATCCGGATAAAAAAACTTTCCGTCCACGTGATACAGAAGGTGTTTTTATTGCTTGGCCCAGCAAAGGTAAGTTACAAGGATGGTATGGTTGTATTGAGAGTAATTTATTACAACAAGAATGGTTTGTTCCACATAATATAACAGGATTGATAAAATTAAAGGGGGGGGAAGATAATTTAATTTTAGAGTTAGACTCAATGTTTGCTTCTACTCCTACCCATTTGTTGTGGAATCCATATTATAATCATGCTAATGAAGTTGTACATCATATTCCTTTTTTATATAATCGTCTTGGACAACCTTGGAAAACTCAATATTGGGTACGTCATATCTGTAAAAATGCTTATCTGAATAAAGTGGAAGGTTTGGTTGGGAATGAAGATGTTGGACAAATGTCAGCTTGGTATGTTTTAGCTTCTTGCGGACTATATCCTATTTGTCCTGGAGATACAAGGTATGAAATAACAAGTCCTACATTTAGTGAAATATCTATTCGTTTGGACAATGGAAATATGTTTACAATAAAAGCAACAGGAAATAGTAAAGAGAATGTTTATATTCAATCTGCAAAATTGAATAACAAGACATATCCATATTGTTATTTAGATTATAG
>NZ_QSDP01000113.1:0-21131 GCF_003463685.1 Parabacteroides sp. AM58-2XD | reverse complement strand
AACTCTCTCATATATTATGATAAAACATTCTTATAATATATGCGATTATAATATCATAATATATGATACTCTTATGAATAAGGGACAAACTGCGCGAAACCCTTTACTCCCGATTTTTAGCATTATAAATACAGGATTTTTCCATATAGTAAAGAAAATAACGTATCTTCGTTGTTATATATAAAGAAAAACAAAAGAATATCCATATGAAAAGAATCAACAACTCAGTCTTACGCAGTGCGTTTGCCATGATTTTAGGATTTGTACTGGTCTTATGGCCGGAAGCAGCTGTCACCTATCTGGTTATTGCTATCGGTATCTGCTTTATTATACCTGGTATATTTTCTCTACTGAATTATTTCACCCGGGAAAAGGTAGAAGGGGAACCCTCCCCCATGTTTCCGATAGACGGAGCCGGAAGCATTTTGTTTGGGGCATGGCTTGTTATCATGCCGGAATTTTTGTTAATATATTAATGTATATCCTGGGAGCCTTATTAGTAATTGCCGGAGTCCAGCAAATAGCGATGCTTGTTTCAGCCCGCAAATGGAGTATGGTACCGTTCGGCTTCTATGTAATGCCGGCCCTGATCTTACTGACAGGCATCATGATCATTGCCTATCCGTTCGGGGCCGCCGCTAATACATTTGTGATCTTTGGCGTTGCCAGCATTTTCTATGGTATAATAGAATTAATCAACTGGTATAAATTCCGCCAAAGATGAAAAGAATCAGGATTTGCGGTATTCCATCGGGGAAATACCCATATGCTTCTTAAAGAATTTTCCAAATGTAGACTGATCGGAAAAATGCAGCATATCGGCTACCTGCTGCACGGTTGCCTGCGGGGCTTTCAGCAAGATTTTTGCTTCGACGATCAACGCATCGTCAATCCACTTATTAGCAGATTTTCCGGTCAGTTCCTTTAATATCAAGGACAAATATTGCGGAGTTATAAACAGTTTTTCCGCATAGAATGTGACCACATGTTGCTCTTTGCAATGTTCAAACAACAATTGAAGGAATTGCTCGAACAGTTCCTCCTTTCGGGAAAGGGCAGGCATCAGCAAACCATCCTTCTTTCCCATGAAAATATTGGCTATTTCCAACAGAAACCCGACAAACGCATTCTGCATTACCTCTTTCTGAAAGAAATGCGTCCGGTTTTTTATTTTACTTCTTAACAATTCTATGTAATTATCAACCAGTTCTGTTTCCTGAGGTTCAAAAGTCGTACATGGATTCTTCCTTAGTTGCATATAATTAGCCATCGAAGGACTGCGTTTCGCCGTATTACATTCATCAATAAACTCACGTGAAATGACCAGCAGTTTCCCCTTAAAATCTTCACTGATCTTGTTTAGCTGTATCGTATGCGTCGGCATAATAATAGTAAAACTATTAGCTCCTATGGTATAAGGAACATAGTCGAGTGCTATTTCCGAAGCCCCTTCCAACACCAAAACCATTAGTAATGCATCTAACCGCATCGGCATCGTATGATCCTGTACATCCTCATCTATTTCCCGGTGACCATCAATATCTGCTATCAAAAAAATATCCTGGAAGCTATCACGGATGATGATACCCTTATTCAATTCCGCAAACTTTATTAAAGGGAGATTCTCCATAATTTTATATTTAACTCATCATTATAGTCACCACAAAGATAAGTATTGTTTATAATCCCACAAGAGATATGTTTCAAATTTTACCAATTCTGACAACTTTTTCATCGGAAAGACTTTATTTTACAAAGGTATCTTTCGTTTCAAACCAATCCTGTAACAGAATAAACCTTTTGAGTTTTCTAAATTAGACAGACCTTTGTCACCGAGCATAATATAGATGATTCAAAAAAATATATATGACAAAGGAACAAGTAATGACGACGGCATTGGATATGTTCTCACAATACGGAATAAAAAGTGTGAGCATGGACGATATTGCCCGGAATACAGGTATTTCAAAGCGAACGGTTTATGAATTTTTCGAAGACAAGGAAACTCTATTGCAGGAAGCGATAAAGTACCACAACAACACTATGCGGAAAATACTTAGTGAACTGGAAAAAGGACCGTATACGGCTCTCGACGTCTTCGTTCTTTTTTACGAAGAATTCATGAAACATCCCCGCTGGTATATCAAAAGATATTACGATGATCTGAAACGTTATCCCAAAGCTGTAGAACAGGCAGAAAAAGACAAAGCCGATTTTACAACAAGATGTATCAAGCTCCTGAACCGTGGCGGAAAAGAGGGCGTTTTCCAGAAAGACCTGAAT
The DNA here is from genome assembly GCF_003463685.1 of Parabacteroides sp. AM58-2XD. Lineage (NCBI taxonomy): Bacteria > Pseudomonadati > Bacteroidota > Bacteroidia > Bacteroidales > Tannerellaceae > Parabacteroides > Parabacteroides sp. AM58-2XD. The sequence goes on along the minus strand of NZ_QSDP01000113.1, from coordinate 18,848 downwards.
ATCGAGATATTGGCTTTGCTGGCGAAAGAACAACTGAAAATGGTCCAACCGTCAAAAGCATTTGTAAACCATTCGGTGACAGAAGTATTCCAGACGGTACTGTTTACTTTTCTCCGGGGTATCTGCACAGAGAAAGGTATGGTGATTTTAGAGCGTTACGCCTTGAAACATTCGTACGATATGTTGTTAAGAAAGGAATAATACAGAATTATATTCAAATCAAATCTATTTAAATGGAACGAGTATTTATTAGCAAAAAGAGGATGTGGATGGTTGTGATGTTGCTACCTTCTCTATTCTTTTCCACCGTCAAAGCACAGGAAGTCCTGACGCTCGACCTGGAAAAAGCACTGGAGATTGCGCTGAGTGAAAACCCGACTGTGAAAGTCGCAGACAAGGAAATCGAAAAGAAAAAGTATGCACAGAAAGGTTCCTATGCTGCTCTGTTCCCTCAGGTCAGTTTTACAGCTGACTACACCAGGACATTGAAAAAACAGGTAATGTATATGGACGGTTCGATATGGGCAGTGGTGAAGGTTCAGGAGAAACAGGAGGAACCGGAGGATCAGCCGGTATGGAAAGTATCGATATGAGCAAAGGTATCGAAGTGGGCCGTGATAACAACTGGTCTACCGGCTTCAACGCATCCATGCCGCTTGTAAACGCAACTTTATGGAAAAGCCTCAGCATTTCAGCGTTAGATGTAGAATTATCTATCGAACAGGCACGATCTTCCAAAATCTCTATGGTAAACCAGATAAAGAAGAGCTTCTATGCCGTGTTACTGGCAAACGATTCTTACCGGGTCTTCAAGGAAAGCTACGATAATGCCATGGAAAACTACCTGGACATTAAGAAGAAGTATGAACAGGGAACAGTGGCCGAATATGACCTGATCCGTGCAGACGTTACAGTCAAGAACAGCGAACCGAATATGCTTCAGGCTGAAAACTCGCTGGTACTGGCCAAGTGGCAGCTGAAAGCTCTTATGGGAATGGACCTGGAGCAGGAGATCGATTGCACAGGCAATTAGCCGATTTCGAATCGGTCCTTTTTGCCGATTATATAGCAACAGACACGACACTGACAGCCAACTCTGATTTGAAACAGATCGATCTGCAAGCACAACAATTGAAGAAAACATTGCTCATGCAGAAATTCGATTATCTGCCGACGTTATCACTAACAGGTATGTATCAGTGGAATGCCATGAACAACGATTTCAAATTTAAGAATTACAACTGGACTCCCTATTCAATCATAGGTGTATCGCTTTCAATTCCGATCTTCTCCGGAGGTAGTAAATATCATACTATCAAACAGACGCAAGTATCCATCCACCAGATGGATCTGCAACGAGAAGACACGAAACGCAATCTGCAATTGGCTGTAAAACAGTATCTGGATAACATGAAAACCTGTGTAAAACAATTTGATGCCGCCCAAAAGGGAGTCGAACAAGCCAACAGAGGATATAAGATTGCCCAGAAACGTTACGACACCGGTGGCGGTACATTGCTTGAAATGAATGATGCAGAACTGGCGCTGACACAGGCGAAATTGAATCTTAACCAGTCCATCTATAATTATATGGTCGCTAAATCGGATATGGAAAAAGTCTTAGGTCAAGAAACGTATTAAGAAACAAGTATGAGTACAAAAATAAAAACAGTTTACAATATGAAAACACGTGAAATGCTGAAAGTTATCCCACTTATTACATTAGCCCTGCTGATGTCATGTTCGGGTGAAAAGAAGGATGCAGCGACAGATCCCCATGATGAAAAAGTAAAAGTGAAGATAGAGCAGGTATCCTCCCAGGATGTAGACCAGATAGCAGATTTTACTGCAACAGTAGAGGCCAATATAAAGAATAATATCGCACCTCAGTCGCCGGTTCGTATTGCGAAGCTGTTTGCCGAAGTTGGCGATCATGTAAAAGAGGGTCAGGTACTTGTCAAAATGGACGAAACAAACCTACAACAGGCAAAGATCCAACTGGACAACCAGGAAATCGAATTCAACCGTATCGACGAACTTTATAAAGTAGGCGGTGCCTCCAAATCGGCCTGGGATGCCCAGAAAACACAGTTGGATGTAAGCCGTGCCAGCTATAAAAACTTACAGGAGAACACACAGCTGTTAAGCCCGATCAGCGGCATTATCACTGCCCGTAATTATGATAGCGGCGATATGTACAGCGGTGGGGAACCGATCTATACGGTTGAACAAATCCGTCCGGTCAAACTATTTGTAAACGTATCCGAAAGCTATTTTACAGATGTAAAAAAAGGAAACGAAGTAGACATCAAACTCGATGTATATGGTGACGAAGTATTCAAAGGCAAAGTAAGTCTGGTCTATCCGACCATCGACGCTTCAACCCGTACCTTCCCTGTTGAGATCAAGATTGTCAACACAGATGAGCGCGTCCGTCCGGGAATGTTCGCCCGTGCAACCATGAACTTCGGTACACTCAACCACGTTGTTGCTCCGGATCAGGCGATTGTTAAACAATCCGGATCAGGCGACCGCTACATCTATGTGTACAAAAACGGAAAAGTATCCTACCAAAAGGTAGAATTGGGACGTCGTATGGGTAACAAATACGAAATCGTATCTGGCGTAGAAAACGGAGACCACGTGGTAATTACCGGTCAGAACCGTTTGACTAATGGAATGGAAGTTGAAATTGACAAGTAAGAAATAAAAGTATATGAGCTTATATGCAACAGCGGTAAAAAAACCGGTGACCACCGCCCTCGTGTTCGTGGCTGTGGTGATCATGGGTCTTTTTTCCTTAACCCGATTATCAGTCGACCTATTCCCGGAGATTGAAACCAACATGATCATGGTCATGACGGCCTATCCCGGTGCCAGTGCCAGTGATATTGAAATGAACGTCTCCAAACCGTTGGAGAACGTACTGAATAGTGTGAGTGACCTGAAACATATCACTTCGCAATCCAGAGAAAACATCTCTATCGTAACTCTCGAATTCGAATACGGGACCGATATAGACGTGGCCACCAACGACGTTCGCGACAAGTTGGACGTCGTGGAGTCGTCCCTTCCCGATGATGTGGAAAATCCTATCATCTTCAAGTTCGGTACCGACGATATTCCTATCCTGTTGCTATCCGTGACAGCAGAGGAAAGTACCAACGCCCTTTACAAGATTCTGGATGATAAAGTATCCAACCCGCTGGCCCGTATCAGCGGCGTAGGTGCCGTATCCATCTCTGGAGCTCCGGTCCGCGAAGTACAGGTGTATTGCGATCCTTACAAGTTGGAAGCCTATGGCCTGACAATCGAAGGGATTTCCAATATCATCGCACAGGAAAACCGGAATACCCCGGGCGGTAGCATCGATATAGGTTCGAATACCTACACACTGCGTGTACAGGGTGAATTCACCGATGCCCGCCAGATGCTCGACCTCGTAGTAGGAAGCAGCAACGGCAGGAACGTTTATCTGCGCGACGTAGCAGACGTAAAAGACTACGTGGAAGAACGTGCACAGGAAACCTTCAACAACGGCGGCCGCGGTGGTATGATCGTTATCCAGAAACAGTCGGGCGCCAACTCGGTGAACATCGCCAAAAAGGTACACGATAAGTTACCCGAAATACAGGCCAGCCTGCCTTCTGACGTAAAATTAGGTGTGATCGTGGATACATCCACCAACATTTTGAACACGATCGACAGTTTGAAAGAAACGATCATGATCACCTTCATTGTCGTAATGTTCGTGGTATTCATCTTCCTCGGACGCTGGAGAGCTACGTTCATCATTATCCTGACAATCCCGATTTCTCTGATAGCCGCCTTCGCTTATCTGCTGGCTTCAGGAAATACGCTGAATATTATCTCGCTGAGTTCGCTTTCTATCGCCATCGGTATGGTAGTGGATGATGCGATCGTTGTATTAGAAAACGTAACGACCCATATCGAGCGGGGTAGCAAGCCGAAGCAGGCCGCCGTACATGCGACCAACGAGGTAGCCATCTCCGTAATCGCTTCTACGCTGACCATGTTGGCCGTATTCCTGCCGTTGACGATGGTAACCGGTATGGCGGGTATCCTGTTCAAACAGTTGGGTTGGATCGTTAGTATCATTATGATCGTATCGACAGTAGGCGCTTTGACGCTGACTCCGATGCTTTGTTCGCAGCTGCTGCGCCTCGATCCGAAGAAAGGCCGTCTATACGTACTGTTCTTCACGCCGATCGAGAAAGCATTGAATGCGCTCGATGTAGCTTACGCACGATTCCTGAGCTGGGCTGTACGCCATCGTAAAACAGTCATCTTCGGTGCCATACTGATATTCGTAGGAGCATGATGCTGGTTCCGACCGTCAAAACGGAGTTTTTCCCGACACAGGACAACGGCCGCGTCGGTATCACGATCGAACTGCCGATCGGTACCCGTCAGGAAATCACTCGCGACCTGGCCTTGCGCATCGATAAACAGTTCCGCGAGAAGTACCCGGAAATAGATGTATTGAACTTCAGTGAAGGACAAGCCGATACCGACAATACCTTCGCACAACTTAGCGACAACGGTTCGCACATCATCGAAATGAATGTCGGGTTAAGCAGCGTGGGAGACCGCGAACGCGGATTGATCGAAATTTGCGACCTGATGCGTAAAGACCTGGCTCAATATTCGGAAATCAAGGAATATAAAGTACTGGCCGGTGGTTCTTCCGGCGGTGCAGGTGGCGAAACGACCGTCGATGTGGAAATCTATGGTTTCGACTTCGAAAAGACCGACATCGTAGCTGCCGAACTGGCCCGCCGCCTCGAAACCTTGAAGGGTTGCTCGCAGGTGAACGTCAGCCGTAAAGATTATATCCCGGAATACCAGGTAGACTTCGACCGCGAAAAGCTGGCGATGAACGGCCTGAATGTAACTACAGCCTCCACGTATCTTCGTAACCGTATCAACGGCTCCACCGCTTCAAAATATCGTGAAGATGGCGACGAATATGATATAAAGGTACGTTATGCCCCGGAATTCCGCCAGTCGGTAGAAGATATCGAAAATATCATAATCTACAACAGTGCCGGACAAGGCGTTCGTATCCGCGACGTGGGTAAAGTTGTAGAACGTATGACCCCGCCGACTATCGAACGTAAGAACCGCGAACGTATCATTACCGTTTCGGCTGTTGTTGCCCAGGGTGCCGCATTGAGTGACCTGGTAGAACAAACCCGTGCCGAACTGAAAAAGATGGATATTCCGTCTGAAATAAACTGGCAGTTGGGTGGTACTTTCGAAGACCAGCAGGATACTTTCGCCGATCTGGGTATACTGATGGTATTGATCATCATCCTCGTATTCATCGTGATGGCTGCCCAGTTCGAGTCGCTGACCGACCCGTTTGTGATTATGTTTTCTATCCCGTTCGCCTTTACCGGGGTTGTCCTGGGATTGTCTATCACACAAACGCCGCTGGGTGTAATGGCATTGATCGGTGTGATCATGTTGATGGGTATCGTGGTAAAGAACGGTATCGTACTGATCGACTACACGATCCTCTGCCGCGAACGTGGAATGAGTATCCTGACAGCAGCTGTTACAGCCGGTAAATCCCGTCTCCGTCCGGTATTGATGACCACACTGACCACTGTGCTGGGTATGATCCCGATGGCGGTCGGTACAGGTGAAGGTTCCGAAATGTGGCGTTCGATGGGTATGACGGTTGCCTGGGGCTTGCCGTTTCGACCCTGATCACGCTGGTAATCGTGCCGGTTGTCTATTGTACATTTGCCGGGAACGGGGTGAAACGCCGCCGTCGCAAGATCGCTAAACTGAACCAGCTGGAACAATTATAAAACAGACAAACCGGGAAGTGGGACTTCCCAGTACCAGGAAGAAGGTATTCCCAGCATTGGGAACGATCTCTTCCCAGTACCGGGAACCACCCGCTCCCGGATATAACATTAAAAATAAAGAATAATGAAAGCTATATTCATATCATTCAATCAGGCCTATTACGAAATGATCCTCAGTATCATGGACCGTAATAATATCCGCGGTTTCACCTACTGGGAAGAAGTGCAGGGACGTGGCAGCAAGAACGGCGAGCCCCATTACGGGAGCCACGCCTGGCCTACCCTCAACTCTGCCATACTGGCAATGGTCCCGGACGAAAAGGTAGACCCTTTCCTAGACCTGCTGCATAAGATGGATTTACAGACGGAAGCTCAGGGGTTACGTGCATTCGTATGGAATATCGAGAAATCAATTTGATAAGGTATGGAAACACCTTCTGTAACCACATTCAAATTGAGCAGGCATAAAAAGAGAGGACTGTTTCTGACTACAGTCCTCTCTGCCCTGATCGGTACCGGAGCCTTGTACGCGGCCGACGGACTCCAATACGGTGAAGGCCGTTTTGTTTTCATCGCTATCGGAGTATTCGCGTTGCTCACCACTTTCTTCTGTTTCATCAGTTATTCCTTTCTGACCCGGGAAAGTTTCAAAGCCATCTATATATCTGAAGAAGGAATTAACGACATATCTACCGGTAACCGGATCGGAACAATTTTATGGAAAGATGTTGATAGTATCAAAATAATGGACGATATTAGCAACCTGAAACGTAAATATATCGTACTGAAGGTCAGGAACCCGAACGAATATATTGACAGGGAGCCCACACGTAGTAAGAAGCGTTCACTGGAACTGCGGCTTCAATACTACGGATCACCTATTTGTATTTCCAGCCGTGCGTTGGATTGCACTTTTGAGGAATTAAAACAGGCGTATTCGACAGATACGACCTCTATAAAGCCTCACACAAAGAGGCATAGTATATTAAAAAGAAATGACACAGGAAGATTTTTCAATATTACTTATCATAATGGCGGTCATCGCCGCCATTGTTTTTGTTACCCTTTATTTCGTAGAAGCCGGCTACGGCATGTTATTCAACAAAAAATGGGGCGTGCCTATCCCCAACAAAATAGCCTGGGTATGTATGGAAGCCCCGGTCTTCATCGTAATGCTCGTCCTGTGGGCAGGATCGGAACGGCAATTCGAAACAGTCCCCCTACTCTTTTTCCTGTTCTTTGAACTGCATTATTTCCAACGGGCCTTCATCTTTCCACTGCTTATCAAAGGAAAAAGCAAGATGCCCGCCGGTATTATGACGATGGGAATCGTATTCAACCTGCTGAATGGTTATATACAAGGAATGTGGATATTCTACCTCTCCCCCGAAAATATGTATTCTATCCAATGGCTGACTACACCGCAGTTCATCACCGGAACAATCCTGTTCTTTGCCGGCATGTGGATCAACTGGCAATCGGATTACATCGTCCGCCATCTCCGCAAGCCGGGCGACACCAACCATTATCTGCCCAAAGGAGGTATGTTCAACTACGTTACTTCCGCCAACTATTTCGGCGAACTGGTAGAATGGTGTGGTTTCGCCATCCTGACCTGGAGTGCCAGCGGCGCCCTGTTTGCCTGGTGGACATTCGCCAACCTCGTTCCCCGTGCCAATACGATCTGGCATAAATATAAAGCCATGTTCGGGAAAGAAGTCGGCAGCCGGAAACGGATCATCCCATTCATTTACTGATTATCTTTGCATACTGATTATATAACTATACAACGAACAGATCATTGAAAACAGACTAAACATTATGAACAAAGAATCTGTACTATTTACTCCGGCCACTATCGGCCCGCTAACACTCAGGAACCGTACGATACGGGCGGCAGCATTCGAAAGCATGTGCCCCGGCAACGCCCCGTCGGAAATGCTTTACAACTACCATACCTCCGTTGCTGCCGGAGGTATAGGTATGACAACCCTTGCTTATGCAGCCGTCACACAAAGCGGACTTTCCTTCGAGCGCCAGCTGTGGCTTCGACCGGAAATCATTCCCGGCATCAAAAAGATAACGGATGCCATCCATAAAGAAGGAGCAGCAGCCTCCATACAGATCGGACATTGCGGGAATATGTCCCATAAAAATATTTGCGGATGCACACCGATATCCGCTTCAACCGGATTCAACCTTTACTCGCCCACTTTTGTCAGGGGGATGAAACAATCCGAGATCATGGCCATGTCGAAAGCCTTCGGACAGGCTGTCCACCTGGCACGCGAAGCCGGAATGGATGCCGTAGAAGTACATGCCGGACACGGTTACCTGATCAGCCAGTTCCTTTCCCCTTACACCAACCACCGGAAAGACGAGTATGGCGGAAGCCTCGAAAACCGCATGCGTTTCATGAAAATGTGCATGGAAGAGGTTATGAAAGCAGCCGGTTCGGATATGGCAGTCCTGGTTAAAATGAATATGCGCGACGGTTTTAAAGGAGGGATGGAACTGGATGAAACACTGGAAGTTGCACGCACATTGCAAGACGAATGCGGAGTACATGCACTCATCCTCAGTGGCGGATTTGTCAGCCGTGCCCCCATGTACGTGATGCGCGGAGCTATGCCTATCCGCACGATGACCCATTATATGCCTTTCGGATGGTTGCCTATAGGGGTCAGGATGGCTGGCCGCATGATGATACCGACCGAACCGTTCAAGGAGGCTTATTTTCTCGAAGACGCGCTGAAATTCCGTGCTACCCTGAAAATGCCCCTTGTTTATGTGGGTGGACTCATCTCCCGCGAAAAGATCGACGAAGTACTCGGTCATGGCTTCGAATTCGTCAGTATGGCACGCGCCCTGCTAAACGATCCGGCTTTCGTCAACCATATGAAAGAGAACGAACAGGCACGCTGCGACTGCGGACACAGCAACTACTGCATCGCCCGTATGTATTCGCTTGAAATGGCCTGCCACAAACATATGCAGAATCTACCGAAAAGTATTATCAAAGAAATAGAAGAACTGGAATATAAATAATGGAAAAAGGAATAGCCATTATCACCGGTGCAGACGGCGGAATGGGCCGGGAAATAACGCTGGCACTCGCAAAAGAAGGCTTTCAGATCATCATGGCCTGTAAAGAACCGGATAAAGCCCGTACTGTCTGCGATAAGATCAAAAAAGAAAGCGGGAACGGGCAGATCGAAATACGACAGATAGACTTATCCTCATTGGCTTCGGTACGCTCATTTGCCGATAAACTATTAGCAGAGGGGCGCCCCGTCAGCCGGCTCATGAACAACGCAGGAGTCCTGACAACAAATATCCGCCAGACAGCGGACGGCCTAGAAACGATCGTAAGTGTTAATTACGTAGGTCCTTACCTCCTTACCCGCCTGCTTCTTCCCCTGATGCAGCGGGGAAGCCGTATCGTTAATACCGTATCGTGCACATATGCCATCGGACGGATAGAATCCGACTTTTTCAGCAAAGGGAAAAACGGACGCTTCTCACGGATACCGGTATATGGAAATACGAAACTGGCCCTTTTACTCTTTACACGCGAGTTGGCGGAAAGAGTAAAAGAAAAAGGTATCACCGTCAATGCTGCCGACCCGGGAATTGTCAGTACCAATATGATCACGATGCATGCCTGGTTCGACCCGCTGACAGACATCCTGTTCCGCCCGTTCATCAAAACAGCGGCACAGGGAGCTGCTACTGCCATCTACCTGGCGCAATCGCCGGAAGTAGACGGTAAAAGCGGAGGCTGCTACGCCAACTGCAAAGAGAAAAAGCTCCCGGAACGCATACTCCACCACCCTCTGCAACGCCGACTTTGGGACGATACGGAAGCCCTGCTTCTCTCCCGTAACCTGCTGAACAGAAAAAATATCCCGGAGACAGTTGGAACGTATGAATAAAAAAATTACCTTTGCACCGCTTTTAACCCCCGTACGTGTGATGGGAAATTAGGAAGCATAAAAACTAATTTTGAGTAACACAAAAATTAAGAAAATGAAAACATTTCAATTAGAAGGAAAAGGCAGAGAAGTAGCAGCTACTTCAGCCGATCAGAAAAGAGCTTTGAAAGCTATGCGTAAAAATCAGGAAATCCCTGCTGTATTATACGGTGGTGAAAAAGTAACTCACTTCACAGTAAATGTTGAAGGTGTACGCAAGCTGGTTTATACTCCGGAAATTTTCGCTGTAGAACTGAACATCGACGGCAAAAAGACAATGGCTATCGTTAAAGATATCCAGTTCCAGCCGGTAACCGACGCTATCATGCACATGGACTTCATGGAAGTATCAGACAGCAAACCGGTAGCAATGGAAGTTCCTGTTGTATTGGAAGGTCACGCCGAAGGTGTTAAAGCCGGTGGTAAGCTGACATTGCGTATGAGAAAACTGAGAGTAAAAGCTATCTACACTCAGATCCCTGAAAAACTGACTATCAACGTTGATCACCTGGGTTTAGGTAAATCTATGCAGGTGGGTGCTTTACACTTCGAAGGTCTGGAACTGATGAATGCAAAGAACGCTGTTGTTTGCGCTGTTCAGTTGACTCGTGCCGCTCGTGGTGCTCAGGCTACTGCTGGTAAGTAATCTGATAAAGAGAATACCAAATAACGTGAGGGAGGAATGTTCAGGAGAATGTTCTTCCCTTTCTTATATTATACAATTTACGGATACGCCCGAACGTATCCTTGTAAAAATAGAATAACAATGAAATATCTGATAACCGGACTTGGCAATATAGGCCCTGAATATTGGGGAACACGTCACAATATCGGTTTTCGTGTCGTAAACGCATTGGCCGAAGATGCCGGAGCACCGTTCACGGAAGAACGTTACGGGGCGGTTTCACGGATGCGGGTAAAGAACTGTGAACTGATCCTGCTCAAACCGAACACTTTTATGAATCTGAGCGGAAACGCTGTCCGTTACTGGCTGCAGAAAGAAAACATTCCCGTGGAAAATCTGTTAGTGATAGTAGATGACCTGGCATTGCCTTTCGGCACTCTACGTCTGAAACCTAAAGGCAGCGATGCCGGGCATAACGGACTGAAGAATATACAGCAACTCCTGGGCACACAGGAATATTGCCGTTTACGGTTCGGCATAGGAAACGACTTTCCCCGTGGCGGACAGATCGACTATGTGCTGGGGAAATTTCCTTCCGAAGAGTTGGAATTGATGCCCGAAAAGCTGAAACGCGCGGTAGAGATTATCAAGAGTTTTTGTCTGGCAGGTGTACAGATCACCATGAACCAGTTTAATAACAAATAAGTATGAACGAAGTACGAATAGATAAATGGATGTGGGCAGTCCGCATCTTCAAATCCCGGACCATCGCAGTCGAAGCCTGCAAGAAGAACCGGGTGATGATCGGAGGCGTAAATGTAAAAGCATCGCGTATGATAAAGGTCGGTGATGTTATACAGGTCCGTAAACCGCCTATCACCTTTTCCTTTAAGGTGCTGGCATTAACGGAACGCCGCATGGGGGCCAAACTGGTTCCCGATTATATGGAAAATGTAACGACTCCGGATCAATACGAAATTCTTGAAATGAACCGTATCTCCGGTTTCGTAGACCGTGCACGCGGTCTGGGCCGTCCCACCAAGAAAGATCGCCGCGAACTGGAACAGTTCACCGATCCGGGCATGGCCGGAGATGGGTTCGACTTTGAATTCGATTTCGGATCGGAAGGTGATGATGAATAATGTTCAGTTATTATCAGATTTGAATATTACTTTTCTCTTGAAAGAAAAGTAACCAAAGTTCAAGGCTCAACCGGCTTCACTGCTTCGGTGAAAGACTCCACTCGAAAATCCGAAACTCGCTACGCTCAAACAACGGATTTTCTTTACCGTTCCGTCTTTCACCTACCCGGACGTTCACCCGCTTAGGCCTTTCACAGGAAGCACAGCTTCCTCTTAGGATGGCCGAAACCGATACTTATAGAACAAAAACTTTCGGATTTAACAGGTAGTATCGGCAATCCCAAAAGAACGCAAAGCGTTCTATGAAAGGCCTCAGCTGATGAGCGTTAAACGAAGCATCCGCAGAGAGCGTCCGGAGGCTGTGCTGTTTGAGCGAAGCGAGTTCACAGACGACAGCGAACGTAGGATGCGCAGTAGCGAAGCAGGTGCAGCCTTGATCTTTTGCCTACTTTTCCATCAAGGGAAAAGTAAGTTCAATTCTTTCTAACTGTGTTTCTCTTCCGTCAACAAAACACCTTCATCATTCCATGTCCGCCAAATGCCGCTTTTCTTGCCGCGGGTATAGAACATTTCAAAGCGCATGATGCCTTTATCGTTCCAGATACGCCAGGGACCATCTTTCTCGCCATCTTTATAAGTGGCCAGGCCAATCAGTTGTCCGGCTTCGTTGTAAGTACGCCACTCTCCATGAAAGATGCCATGATAATAAGAGCGGACCTCGGCTATTTTTCCATCCGGATAATAGATCACATAGGTACCTTCGGGGCGCCCGTCTTTGAGGTAAAGCTCCATCTTCAACATGCCGTCATCGTAGAATTCGGTATAACGGCCGGTGTACGGAGCTGTCTGTGTTTCATCCGTATAATACTGTCCCTCGCTGAGAACCAGGTCCTGCGCCTGTATAGCCAGAGAACTTCCGGCGATTAATGCAGATGCCAATAATAATTTCCTATTCATTTATTGTCGCTATTGTAGATTCTTATATATATCCTATAATATAAAAAGGCAAAGGGCGCCGGAACATGTAACCATCTCCCGGGCCCCGAACCATTATTCAAAAACTTGAGTAAGAAACAGAATCAATATACAGTATTCTGCGGATCCCAGTTTGTCCAACCTTCCGTCCAGTCGTTTGTTCCGTCGAAAGCACCTTTGTAAGTTACCTTTTCAAAGAAGCTATCGGCCAATTTAGAAAAGTCAGCACCTTTCACTGCATCCGCTACGACAGAAGAATAGTCACCGTCTTTCGCAATGATCTGCCGGGTATTTTCCAGAACCGTATTATTACCGGCACGGTTGAAGAAGTTCTCGCTCACCTTTTCGTCTTCGTAGAAGTTCTTCCACATACCGGCAAAGATCACATTTTCGATAACGATACCATCGTTAGCCTGCCCTTTCTTGTCTGTTGCACGCAGACCATAAGGCCATCCCGTAAAGACTGAGTTATATACATTCAGGCTTGAATTACGACGCAGGTGCATGGCAGCCTGGTATTTTCCGCCCTTGGCTCCGTTGGCTGCATCGGCAGTCTTGGCTTCCACTTCCGCCTGTGTCATATCAAATACCTTACCATAGAACGGGCCGATCAGGGTTACATTAGAGAATACCGGCTTGGTAAACGGCGTATTGGTAGAACCGTCACCGTCATTATCAGACTCAAAACCATTGGAATCGGAAGTATCGGCAATATCTTTATCACGTACGCTCAACAGGAACTGTAGTTTACCTGTATAACCGAAGTCTGTATCGAAATCATCATCCCACCCCTTATAAGCAATCAGGTGTTTCGCATTCACCGTACCACCGAACCATTCATAAGAATCATCATTCGAATAAGATACCTGAACAAATTCCACTTCCGTACCGCTACCTACGCCTCCGAATGTCAAACCGTTGATTTCCTTATCCGGCTCCAATGGATAACCGGCAAATTCGATACGTACATATTTCAGCTTACCGGAACTTTCGCCGTTAAATTCATCAGAAGTCGTATTGCCATAGTGTGTGCCGGGGCCTCCTTCAATAGTCGGCTGGTTCGTACGGTTTACGCGGGCATTACCACAAATAATCAAACCACCCCAGTCACCGGTTACACGTTTGCCCGGTTCCTTGTCGGAAGTAAAGACGATCGGTTTGTCTACCGTACCTTCAGCGATGATCTTGGCACCCGGCTCGATAATCAGGGAAGCCGCTCTCTCACCCGGAGCAACGGAAATACCTTTGATAACGGAACCTGCCTCGATAGTCAACGTAGCGCCGCTCTTGACATAAACGAAACCTTTCAGGAAGTTCTTGTTGGCAGCAGAGATAGTACGATCGGCAGTGATATTGCCTTCCAGCGTATCTTCTAGCACCTCCGGCGCATCTTCAGATACGGTTACGGTGCAAGTTGCCGTCTTATCTCCACTCTTCGTCGTTGCAGTAATAGTCACAGTACCTTCGGCCACACCGGTTACCTTACCGCCATCCACGGTAGCCACCTTTTCATCGGAAGAACTCCATGTAATTGTTTTATCTGTCGCATCCTCCGGAGTGACAGTGGCAGACAATGTGACTGTCGCACCCGGTTTAACTGCGGCTGTCGTAGGATTTACAGCAACAGCAGAAACGGCTATAGTACCCTCTTTTTCGTCATCATCACTACAAGATACAGTTCCAAACATCACGGCCAGTGCAAACACAGAGGCCAAACCTTTTAATAGAAATCTGTTCATAATAAAAACATTTTGTTTGTAATAAGAATTATAGTCAATTAATCATTAGAACTTTAAGGAAACACCCACATTGATATCCACTCCCGGACGATAGCTGCGGATCAGCTGTTCACGTTCGCGCTTCCCCCCGTTTTCATCCGTCAGCTTCACAAATTGTTTGTATTCCACTTTCGAATTAAGCAGGTCCTGTACACCCGCCTTGATCTCCACGAACTTGCCGATCTTCTTCGAGAATGTCAGGTCCAGCGAGTTGCGGGGCATCTCGTATATATCGGGAATATCTTCACTTTCATTCTGCATCGGGACACCGACCGACTCGATACGCTTCCCGATCCGGTTGTAAAGCAGTGAGGCAGAGATTCCCTTGTCGTCATGCTGATAGAACAATCCGGTGTTCACCAGGTAAGGAGATTGTCCGGCCAGCGGACGGTCGCGCTCGGGAGCACCATCCTCGAAACGTACCCGGCTATAGATATAAGCGGCATTGCAAACCAGGCTCAGTCCTCTTAACCCGATAAAGTCGAGGTTTTTCCGGATATCCAGCTCCACACCGAAAGCATCGGCGTTCTTCGCATTATGATAGGTATATTGCAGGCCCGATCCGGCTTCGTTGTATGTCTCTTCGATCGGGTCTTTGAAACGTTTGTAGAACCCGCCCAGCGTAATCATCTCGCCGGTGGCCGGATAAAACTCGTACCGTACATCCAGATTGTCGGCATAGGCGTTCTTCAGGTCGACGTTACCTACGATATTGGCATCGCGCTCCAGATTGAAGTAAACGTAAGGCACTACCTCCCGGAACTCCGGCCGGTTGACGGACCGTCCGTAAGCCGCGCGTATCAAATGTTTCTCCGTCAGATTATAAGAGACATTGACCGAAGGGAAGAAATCGGTCGCATCGTTATCCAGATGTACCGGCTCGGTACCGTCGGAAGAATACCCGTCCATCACCAGGTTGTAATATTCCATGCGAACCCCGACCACGGCATTCAGCTTCTCGCCATAGTTCAACTTTGCCGAAACGTAGGCGGCACCCAATTTACTGTTCGAAGTATAAGAATCGTTATTCTTCGTTACCTCGCGCATCCAGATACGGTCGGCAGAGATGTTATCGTCCGAGAATATCCCGGTATAATCCCAATCGGCATAACGGTCATAGCCCGTACCCAGCAGGTTGTAACCAAAGCGACGAGCATCGAACGTACGGTCTTTATATTCTCCGTAGATACCACCGTTGAATACGGGAGCAAACATATCAGACACTGCGAACTTATGTTCGTAATTTGCCGCCAGCGATGCACTGTGATCTTTCAGGTCCTGATAGTAACGCATCGGATCGGATACATAATAGTTCGGCTGCTCCTTCTTATTCTCATCCAGGATAGAGTTTACGATCTTGCGGTCGGGCTCCCGGTAAGAGGCGAAGGCATAGCCGGCCGTCCAGTCTACCTTGTCGATATTCTCCCGCAAGGTATGCGTACCGCTCAACTGGCCGGAATAGGTCGTACGTCCGGTATAAAGCGATTCCCATTTGCGGATATCCTTATCGGAATAGTAGTTGGTCCCCTCCCGTTGCGTCAGGGCGGAAACACCGCGTTGGCTGAAGAAGTTACGAAATTCGTACTTATTGCCACCCTTCATGAACGACCAGTTGAAGAGGGCACCCAGCTTGGAAGTATTCCGGTAGCGAATGTCATTGTATTCGAAACGGGGACGGGAGACGTCGTTCGCCACATCATAGGTGATATAGTTGTTGTTCACCGTTTCCGAATAGTCATATTCCGTACTCCAGTTCACGTTGGTGATATTTCCGATTTTCCAGTCGCCGATGTCGAAGGTGCGGTGAGAGGTAAGCGAGATCTTCTGGTCGGGAATGGCCTTGAATGTATTGATCCCCCAGCGCTGGTTGATCTGCCGGGTGAAAGCGGCCGCCTCTTCTGTCGAATGCTCTCCCAGATGGGCAGGAAAAGAAGCAGGCAGGCTCCGGGCAGCGGCTCCGAATCCGAAATAATCTTTCCAGCTTCCTTCTGTCAGCCGGAAGTCACGGAAGGTCGCATTCGTATTAAAACCCATTTGATAAGAAACTGCAAAGGTATTCCCTCCGGGATATTCTTCGTCATCACCTGCACGAAGCCACCTGAAAAATCGGCAGGAACCTCGGCCGACGGACTTTTATAAACCATCATATTATCGATCAGCGAAGAAGGCAGCACATCAAAAGAGAAAGCCCGGCTGTCCGTCTCGCTCGAAGGCGTCGTGGCATTGTTCAGCCAGACATTGTTATAACGCTGCGCCAGGCCGCGCACCACGATAAACCGGTCGTCCACAATCGTGATACCGGGGATGCGGCGAGATACCTCGGCTGCATCGCTGTCCTGCGTCTTACTGATCTGCTGGGAGGAAATACCGCTCACGACCGGCAGACTTTTCCGTACCGTATTGATAACAGCCGCCTCTGTTCCCAGTTTACGTTGGGCAACGACCACCACATTCTGCAACTGAGGTCGGCATCCGAAAGCTCGATACGCAACACCGCCTCCTGACGGGCGACGACTTTGACCTCTTTGATCGTTTGTGAATTATAAGAGACATAGGAAGCTACCACATTATATACACCCGGCTTTATGTTCTCGATACGGAAATTACCGTCCACGTCAGCAATCGCGCCGACAGAGGTTCCTTCGATCGTTACAGTCGCACCGATCAGCGCTTCTTTGAATTTGGCGTCGGTCACCGTCCCGCAAATCACTCCGGTCTGCGCCCCGGCCGCCCATGAGAGAAAACAGCCAACCAACAGGCCCAGCAGTTTCTTTATCGTCCTAACTTTTACAGTACTCATTCTTTAATACTTGTTACATCTTTGAATTATTCGAGAGCAAAAGTAAAGAGAGGATATTTCAGGGTTATTTAGATTTTGTCACATTGTATGACAAGATGGTTACATTCCGGATACAGGGTACAGACCAGAAACTTTTAGACCAGACAGAAAAATAATACAACAATCTACATGTAAACTTATTTTACTACATTTGCATCTTCATTATTCTAAACAGATAAACAATATATGAAGAACACTAAAATCTATCCGAAAGACTGGCTGCAACTGCATCCCTATAAACAATCAGGTCCGACCGACCTTTATTATACCCGTATTGCCAATCAGATACATGAAATGATGGAACAGACCGACCTGGCGAACTCGTTCGAAAAGGAAGATGTCATCCAGATCAGCATGCGTATGGCGGCTTATTTCGAGGACGTGATATCCGGCCTGAACATATGGCGTGCATTCATCACGGAATATAAGAAACAGACAAGCAACTATCTCCCTTTCTATACCGTCAGCGACCATTATTACGACGACGAGGCAAACTACGAAGACGTCCGTTTCCTGCTCTGGCATTACACCCAGCAATACCACGGCGCCAAGAAAGGCACTTTCGTCAACCCCGATAACCCAGCCAACGAAGAGACGGCCCGCCTCATCTACCAACTGTTTTGCAAGGAATGGACTACCGCTCCCGAAAACACAAAGATGCAGGCTCTTTTCGCCCCGGAAACATCATACGAGGACCCGGAAAAACAGGCCGAACTGCTCCACTGGTTCCACTATAATTCTTACCTGCTGACCGACTCTAACGTCGACCTGAGCGAAACGGTAAAGGAATACTGGCGCCAGAACCCGAACGAACGGCAGAACACACAGGCCGTCATGGTTATCTACGACTCGCTGGCTCATATCAGCCGGACGCCTCTCCTGGCCTACACGTCACCGAAATGGCTCTCGCTTATCATGCCGGAAACGCATCCGGACTATGCCGCCTTCGCCGATAAAGCGGAAAAAGCAGAATCCTTTGTCGACCCCGCCATCAAGGAACGCGAAGAGAGCAACAAGGCAGTCTACGATAAATTCACAGAAATTGCGGACGGCAAGTTATTATTCTATATGAAGAGCAAGCAGGAATTCATCGACTTCGCCACCAAACAACTGAAACTGGAGGAAAGCGAATATACTCCGCTGGCCGATTGCATTGAATTCAACGAGTTTGCCGTATATGCTTCTCCCCGTGAAGGCCTCCAATTACTGGTAGACGGCATCGAATTCATCAAAGACGAACAAAACCCGTTCTACAACGAGAAAAAGGCTTCCGACCAGGGATTATCTTTCTTCATCGTCAAACATTGCAGCAAAGACCTGCTAAAAGCCCTCGAAGAACGCGGCATGCTCGCCGATGCCCAAACCAAGAGCCTGCTCAGCCCCGAACGCGGAAAAGATATCATTCATGGGAATTGGGAATTCCTGGCGAAGTATTTTATCAGAGAGGTTTAAAAGGATAGTGGCAATTATAGAAAAAATTGAATCATCTGTTTATTGACTGGTTGTAACTGGCTCCCCTCTTGAGAGGGGGTAGGGGGTGTGTTAAAGCCAGTCAATAAAACAAGCCTTGTTACAGGTTTATTTGCCGTCTGCTTCAGCTGACGGATTAGTCAAGGGGTTATCTCATTGGACTTTAGTCCCATTTCTTACAGGTTTCTATCTAGGAGAAATGTGG
>NZ_QSDP01000112.1:0-21393 GCF_003463685.1 Parabacteroides sp. AM58-2XD | reverse complement strand
ATGCTTTACGGGCAAAACTTGTGGCGAGAATGTTCGCCGTTATCAAAAGGGATGAATTTTATTCTCCTATTTTATCGGAAAATTTTTGCTAAAAACATAAGAATATGAAAGCTAAGTTTGTATGAAGCTGCTGATTAAAGAGGTAGAACTGAATGGTGTTTCTACCGATATTTATATAGAAAACAAATACATCAAACAGATAGGTCCCGGCCTGTCTGTTGTCGCTGATAAAGTGATTGACGGTCGCCGTAAGGCTGCCATTCCAGGATTTGTCAATACGCATACACATGCGGCTATGACTTTGTTCCGCGGCTTTGGAGACGATATGCCTTTAATGCCCTGGTTGGAAGAAAAGATATGGCCCAATGAAGCGAAACTGACGAAAGAAGATGTTTTCTGGGGAGCTAAACTGGCCTGTCTGGAAATGATAAAAAGCGGAACGACTACTTTCTTCGACATGTATCATAAGTTTCATGCTACAGCGGAGGCTGTCGAGGAGATGGGAATCCGGGCAGTCATTTCCAGTGCCTGTTTCGACCATTTCCAACCGGAGTTGGCAGAGAAAAGTAAACAGACCATTCAGAAGTTGTATAAAGAGATGGACAGATACGATAAACGGATACATTTCTCTGTGGGTCCGCACGCCATCTATACGGTTTCCGGTGAGTTGCTGCAATGGGCGGATGCTTTTGCAAAAGAACATAACGTGCCAATCCAACTGCATCTGGCAGAAACGGAAGGAGAAGTGGAGAACTCTGTAAAGCAGTTCGGGGCGACTCCTGTCCGGTATTTATATAAGTTGGGTGTATTGTCTCCCCGTTTGTTGATTTCCCACGGTATCTATGTAGATGCAGATGAAATCCGTATGCTGGCAGACCATGGAGTGAAGGTCGCGCATAATCCGGCCTCCAATATGAAACTGGCATCTGGCATGCACTTCAAATTTAAGGAAATGCGTGAAGCCGGCATCACTGTCGGTCTGGGTACTGACGGTTGTTCGTCGTCCAATAATCTCGATATGGTGGAAGCGATGAAGCTGGCCTCCCTGTTGGGAAAAGTCTGGCGAAAAGACCCGGAAGCCGTTACAGCCGATGAAATATTCCATTCCGCCACGGAAGCCGGAGCCTCTTTTGTGGGCTTAAAAGCCGGACGGATAGCAGAAGGTTACCTGGCAGACCTTTCTTTGGTAGATTTGAATATGCCGGCATTTACTCCGAATTTCAATTTCATATCCAACCTTGTCTATGCTGCAAACGGCAGCTGCATCGATACCGTTATTTGTGACGGAAAAATCCTGATGCAGGATAAGAAAGTACCGGGTGAAGAGGAGATAATGGAACGCGCGGCACAAATAGCCTACAATTTAATGAAAAGATAACTTTTAAGTTGCCGGTGATTGTTTTACATCATCAGTAGCTTTTCAGGAAAAGTTCATAATGTCTTTTGTAAAAGACGTACGTCTAAAATGATTTACACCTACCTCTAAATCTATTTACACCTAGGTCTAAATGAATTTAGAGGTAGGTATGACAGAAAAGTCTTTATAAAGATACGTTTCTGTCGTAATGGCATTTCAAGGAGATTATTATATTGAAATAAATTTATGATGCTATGAATACAAGTTATACAAACGAACAATATCAGGAGGCAGCGGCATTTATAGCTGCACGCATCACCGGAAATCCGGAAACGGCTATTATTCTAGGCAGCGGATTAGGTTCACTGGCAGACCGGATACAGGATGCCATTGTAATTCCGTATGCAGAGATTTCTCATTTTATGCATTCTACGGCTGCCGGTCATAAAGGTAATTTTATTTGCGGCAAACTGGGAGGTAAACAAGTCCTGGCTATGCAGGGGCGTTTTCATTATTATGAAGGGTATTCCATGCAACAGGTGACATTTCCCGTTCGTGTGATGAAATTGTTGGGTATAAAGAATCTTTTGGTGTCGAATGCTGCCGGAGGAATAAATAACACTTTCAAAGTTGGTGACCTGATGATTATCCGTGATCATATAAATATGATGCCTAATCCGTTGATAGGGCCTAATAATGAATTGTTCGGTACTCGTTTCCCGGATATGACCCGTGCCTATGACCGTGAGTTTGTCCGTTTGGTGGAAGAGATTGCAGCATCTCATAATATTCCTTTGAAAAAAGGTGTATATGTCGGTCTGACCGGTCCTTCTTTTGAAACACCTTCCGAATATGCTTTTTATGGCCGGGTAGGAGGTGACGCGATTGGAATGAGTACGGTTCCGGAAGTAATCGTAGCCCGCCATGCAGGATTAAGAGTCTTCGGAATGTCGGTGATTACGAATGAAGGTTACCATTTTGCCGATGATTTTGTGAATGACGGAGCGGACGTGATCGTAGCAGCCAACAAGGCTGCGGTAGTAATGACAACTTTATTCAGTGAACTCGTTTCCCGTATCTGATTTTTTTCGGGGTGAAAGTTGCTGTGTTAAAATAAGATAGAAATTTGAACGGGTGAGTAAGGAAAAAATAGTGTAAAAAAAGTATCTTCCGGTTTTGGAAAATAAAAAAATACCTCTATCTTTGCACCCGTTATCGCGGAAGTAGCTCAGTTGGTAGAGCATAACCTTGCCAAGGTTAGGGTCGCGGGTTCGAGTCCCGTCTTCCGCTCATAAATAATAAGCGCGGTAAGAGGCCGCCTTTTTTATGTAATGGAAAATGCCCAGGTGGCGGAATTGGTAGACGCGCACGTTTCAGGTGCGTGTGTCGCAAGGCGTGCAGGTTCGAGTCCTGTTCTGGGCACCATTCGCGCAGATGGTGAAATTGGTAGACACGCTACTTTGAGGGGGTAGTGCCGGTTCCGGTGTGTGAGTTCGAGTCTCATTCTGCGCACATTTCGTAAAGAATAGAAAAAGATAATTGTCCATGTAATTAGTTAAGAGCATATTGCTTGAAGCTGTTATATGGACAATTTTCATTTAGTATAAACCACATTTACTGCATAATACGTCTTCTGTAGATAAATCCGTAATGATTTATATAAGAACTGTCATTTTTTAGAGATATAAAGTCAAATTTGTAAAAATAAGGCTGATTCGGATTCGATATATTTGCATATCATGAAACGTGGATAATAACCTTTTAAATTTGATCGAAGATGAAAAAAGTATTTTGGGGGTTTATAAGTATAAGTCTTTTGTTCCTAGCGGATTCTTGCCGATTTGATAATTCATATAAAGAAATAGATTCTTTGCGGAAACATTTCGTGACACCGCCCGATGATGCCCGTCCGGGAGTATACTGGTATTTTATGGATGGAAATTTATCCAAAGAAGGAATGACGAAGGATCTGGAGTCAATGAAGAAAGCGGGCATCGGCTCTGTTGTATTTTTGGAGGTGAATGTGGGGGTGCCCTAATGATAGTACAGGATTGATCCGCGTGATATAGTTTCCGTTGATAAGATTGTTGATTTGACAGATCAGCTGGCTAATGGCTCTGTGACCTGGGATGTCCCGACGGGAGAGTGGACAGTTATGAGGGTGGGAGTTCGCAATAACGGTGCTGTAACACGTCCGGCACCACTTCCCGGAGTTGGTTTCGAATGTGATAAAGCGGATACGACAGCCCTGATGGCCCATCTGCGTGTTTTTACAGAAGAGTTATTTTCCCTGTTGGGTGAGCGTGATACGCTTTTACCCGGCGGATTGAAAATTCTGCATATGGATAGTTGGGAGATGGGGGTTCAGAACTGGACTCCTAAGTTACGCCAGGAGTTTAAGAAAAGGAGAGGATATGATCCTCAACCTTATTATCCCGTTTATGCCGGCTATATTGTAGGAAATAAACAGATCAGTGAACGCTTTTTGTGGGATCTGCGGCAGACTATGCAGGAGTTAATGCTTGAAAACCATTCTTTGTTTGTAAAGGCTTATGCACATAAGCATGGTATGAGGCTTTCGATAGAGCCTTATGACATGAATCCCATGCAGGACCTGGAATTGGGTGCTTCAGCCGATATACCGATGTGTGAGTTTTGGAGTCCCGGAGGATATAATACTTCTTTCAGCGCTGTAGAGGGGAGTTCTTTGGCTAATATAAAGGGGCAGACGGTAGCCGATGTCCTTTATCTGGCACCGGAAGAGGCTCCGTTCGTCTTCAGGGCACCTGAATCAGCATTGGATGGTGATTTTTTGATTGATAAGCGTGGGCATAATTTTGATGCTTGTCCTCCGAGCCTGTTATATACTGCTTCGGTCGAGAACGGTAAAATAAAGTTTCCGTCCGGAATGCAATACAGTCTTTTGGTCCTTCCTGTTTTTGAAACTATGACACCCCGGCTATTGGAAAAGATAAAATCGTTGGTACAGGAAGGTGCGGTTCTGGTAGGAATACCACCATTGCATGCTCCCGGGTTGACTGATTATCCGGCTTGTGATCAGGAGTTATCAGCAAAGATAACGGAGCTTTGGGGTGGAAAAGAACTTCCGGAAGGGCTTGTCGAACGTGCTTATGGCAAGGGGCTTGTTTACTGGGGACAGGATATTAAAATAAAAGAAGATAATCTTTATCCGGACTATCAACTGACTTCGGGTCTATTAAGTAAAATGAATCTGGAAGATGATTTCCGGTCGGATGTAGGGAAGGTAAGATATATTCATAAAAAGATAAAGGAACTGGATTTTTATTTCGTTTCTAACCGTACAAAAGAATCGTTGACTACTACCTGTACTTTCCGCGTGGCTGGCAAACAGCCTCAATTGTGGAATCCGGTTAACGGGGAAATCAGAAATTTACCTTCATTTACCGAGGACGGAGTCTGCACCTCCATTGATTTGTCATTTGATGCGAATCAGAGTTTCTTTATCATTTTTGACGGAAAGCCTCGGCCTGTTCCCGGTATGAAGAATTTCCAGCCATCGAAAGAAATACAGAAACTGGATAACACCTGGCTTGTCACTTTTGATTCAAAATGGGGCGGACCTGGACAGGTTGAATTTACAGAATTGCAGGATTGGAGCCAGTCTTCGAATGATGGAATAAAATATTATTCCGGCACGGCGGTGTATCACCAATCGTTCAACTATTCGCAGTCTTTACAGAAGCCGGTTTATCTGGACTTGGGTAAGGTTAAAAATATCGCAAAAGTCTGGTTGAACGGTAAAGACCTCGGTGTAATATGGACAAATCCGTGGGAAGTAGAGATTACGGATGCTATAAAAGAAGGAGATAATGAGCTTCGGATAGAAGTCACGAATCTATGGCCCAACCGACTGATCGGAGATGAACTTAAGCCGTATGACGGGATTGTCAATGGACAATGGCCGGAATGGTTGCTGCATGGTGAAAAAAGACCGGGCGACAGATATACCTTCGCTACATTTACCCATTATACCAAAGATTCTCCTTTATTGGAATCCGGTTTGTTAGGTCCTGTACGGATTGTTATGAAAGAATGATGGTGTGCCTTGTTTTATTTCAATCCTTTAATCTTTTGAATTAGTTCTTTTGCTGAAATATCCAAAGACTCAACAGCCATCCAGACGACTTCGTTATCCGGATTGATAATATATATCCGGGGAATCGTATTGTTGGCGAAGAGGGAGAAAACCTCACCGCGGGTATCCAGGTAGAATGGCATTGTGAATTGATTCTCTTCCCAGTAATTGGAAACAGCTTCGGCTGTTTCTTTCCGGGAAATCGTTACCAGCAGGAATTTGGGATCGTCTTTCAGTTCTTTCCAGACCTCTTCTATAACCGGCAGGACCTGTTTGCAATCCGGACAGTAAGTCCCGAAGAATACCAGTAAGGATTGTTTGCCGATGAACTGTTTGGAGCTGAATGTGTTTCCGGCTGTATCTTCGACTGCAAATGTAGGGATTTGGCTCTTGACATTAATATAATTAATAGTTTCACTCTCGTCATCCTTTATACAGGAAAAGAGAAGGAGGGTCATAGTGACTATAAATGAAAGAATTTTTGTGATATGCATATATTTATTGTTTTAGTTTACGAAGATAATGAATGTATTTGAATCCCTGAAAGAAAAGGAGCTGCCGTTTTGTAGATTTCACAACCTGTCGTCAGAACGGACAACCCCTTTTAGCAGCATCCCCTTTTACCGCTGCAATTTTCATTTTATTACCGAGAATGTTTTGGTTATTTGTAACTGATTCGGATTCACATTCCTATGTACATTATATGAGGATGCTGTAATCCTGTCTGAGTTCACATCTTGGGGTCGGTTTAAAGTACAAGTTTTGCCATATTTACAAAAGTAAATGTATGTTTTTTAATTTACTTGTATTTGCCTGATAACAAGTATTATGCTGTAGGCCTGATGTAAAATGGAGAACTGGGTATTTCTCTTTGTTTATAAAAGGTGTTATTGGTGTACGACGGAAAGGAACCGACTGTTTTTGTCTTGCCGGATCGCTTATTTCTCTTTTTTTGCCGGTTTATGCTTTTCTGAATGGCAATTGCCGTAAATCGGTACTTGTTTATTTTATTATTTGATTATGTGTGGATTGGATGGATATGTAATGTCTGAAAACATCAGAAAAAATGCCGGCTTTATTTCATATCGTCTGGTTTTAGGGAGAATAGATCTAGAGGAAAAATACCCAACCGGGGAATGCTGACGAATACGCTTGCGGATCTGTTAAGTCTGGAAAAAGAAGCGGTATATCGACGGCTGCGCGGTGAAGTGGCTTTTTCTTTCTCTGAGATAGCTGTCATTGCGAGTACGCTTGGGATCTCTCTTGATAACCAAGTGGGGGCCCGGTATGCTCATAGCAGGCCTTTCCAGTTGAGGCTGATTGAATATGTTGACTCCGGCGATATCGATTATGAGATGTTGGAACATTATATTTATATCCATAACCAGGGAAAAGAGGATAAAAAATCGAAAGCCATGGATTGTTCCGGCGTTTTGCCCCAGTCCCTTTATCTGGCATATAAAAATATATCGCGCTTTTTTCTTTTTAAATGGATCTATCAGAATAAGGACCTTGACAGGAAACTTTGTTTTAAAGACGTTTATCCGACTCAAAGTCTGGAAAAGATACAGGAGAGGAGCGTTGCGGCCGCAAAACTTATCAGCCAGACGTTTTATATATGGGACCCGTTGATCTTTTGTTATCTGGCCAATGATATAAATTATTTTACCAGTGTCAATTTGCTGGGAAAAGAGGATTTGCAATTACTGAAAAAAGAACTGTTGCAATTTTTGGATGATATGGAAATGTTGGCAATAAAAGGAAAGTTTGATGATACCGGAAGCAGTGTCTATTTTTATATATCGAGTACGAATTTTGATACCAGCTACCGGTGTGTGGAGGTGAAACATTTACGTGTCAGCCTGATAAGAGCCTTTACCCTGAATGCTGTCGTTTCTTTGGACCGTCAGACGTATGAACGGATATCGGGATGGCTCCAGGCTGTGATCCGATCGTCGACAATGATTTCCGTGAGTGGTGCCAGGCAACGTATCTGCTTTTTTGAGAAACAACGTTCCATTATTAAAGCCTTATAGGTTTTGTGAAAAAGGATGTTATAGATTATTAACTGAGAATACGGCTTTTATCAGCAACCAAGATTCAATGTCTGTTTGTTTTGTTAGCCTTTTTTGGGTTTTAAAAGATGCTTTGCCGGATTGTCCGACAGTTAATTTATGGGTTCCTTATTTATCTTTGTATGAAAACTATAGATCCACTAATATCAAGACTTATAATTCTGTAACATGAAAAAAGAACTTTTGTATGATAATTTGCTAAATGCCATCAAAGAGGAATTTCCTCAAAAAACGAATTTAGTAAATGCGCTTGTTGATTTATTATGTATTGAGAAGGAGGCTGTTTACCGGCGTTTACGGGGAGAGGTCGCTTTTACATTTGCAGAGATCGTCACTATCGCGAATGCATTTGGGATATCATTGGATAACCTGGTCGGTACAGTTACTGCGAAAAGCAGACCGTTCCAATTGAAATTGGTGGATTTTGTGAATCCGATGGAGACTGATTATGATATGCTGGATCAGTATATCGATATATTAGGTCTGGCTCGTGAAGATGATAGGTCCGAACTGATCGATTGTACGAACATTTTGCCTCAGCAGCTTTATATGAAATATAAATATATTTCGCAGTTTTATCTTTTCAAGTGGCTATACCAATGCGGAACTCCGGGAAAAACAAAACGTTTTGAAGAGATAGAGGTCACCGACCGCTTTCTGGGAATACAGTTGGCTGGGGTAGAAGAAGCACGGCATATCCATAATTCATATTACATACTCGATCCGTTGATATTTCATTATCTGGTAAATGATATTAATTATTTTATGAGTATTCATCTGATCGGGAAAGAGGATGTAAAACATCTGAAGAATGAACTGATGGACTTGTTGGATGAAATGGAGAAACTCGCAACACGCGGCTATTTTGAGGAAACCGGGAATAAAGTCTTTATCTATATTTCGAGTGTGAATTTTGATACGAGTTATTGGTGCGTCCAGATAAAAAACTACCATATCAGCCTGATAAAAACATTCATCCTTAGCTCGGTCGCCTCCCTGGATGAGGGGACCTACGAGAAGTTGCGGAAATGGTTGAGGGCCCTGATCCGTTCTTCTATCATGATTTCAGTCAGTGGTGAGAGGCAGAGGATCGCATTTTTTAAAGCACAGCGTGAACTGATTCAAAATTTGTAATCTTTTCTATCTATAAAGAGTATCAGAAACTTACCTGTAAAAAAGGTGGTTTCAGGTTGGATATAGTAAAAAAAGATATAAAAATAAGCATCCAAAATTTGGAGCGTATGAATCTTTTACCTACTTTTGCACCCGTAAACAAGAAACGTCAACTGCTTTGAAAAGCAACCTCTAAAGAGGTGTTGATAATTTTGATTTATTGGAGAGATGGCAGAGTGGTCGATTGCGGCGGTCTTGAAAACCGTTGAACTGAAAGGTTCCTGGGGTTCGAATCCCTATCTCTCCGCAGAAGCAGCATAAAAGCTGCTTTTTTATTATATATGGAGGGTTATATGTTCTCCGGTTCTTCACAAAAGGAGAGATGCTCGAGTGGTTGAAGAGGTACGCCTGGAAAGCGTGTAAACCCCTAAAGGGTTTCGCGGGTTCGAATCCCGCTCTCTCCGCAGTTCGTACTGCAAGTTTTATCTTTTTACCTTTTTTATTTTCTTATATACATAGATGAAGGCCGGAATCAGAAACAAATCCGCAGCCATCCAGCAGTCGCATCACCGAAGCAAACGGCCATAAATCCAAAAGCAGGTACCGCATAAATACTGACCAGCGTACGGGCAATCATCTCGGATACGCCCGACAGCATAGCCAGATTCGTAAATCCGGCTCCCTGGATTGTATAACGCAGGATGCACAAAATTCCCAGGATTGGAAAAAATGAGCAGGAAATATGCAGGAACTGAACGGCATCATTTATGATTTCCGTCTCGGAAGGATCGACAAAGATCAGCGTCAGTTCGCGTGATGCCAGTATCAGTATAAGGAAAGAAAATGCAGCATAGACAATCATCATCAATCCGCTTGCCTTAATACCCAGCCAGATACGTTCCGGCTTTCCGGCTCCGTAATTCTGTCCGGTATAAGTGGCCATGGCAATCCCCAGGCTTTCGAACGGGCAGATAAAGAACGACTTGATGCGCACAGCCGAAGCAAACGCAGCAATGCAGGCCGATCCCAATGCGTTATTGGCACTCTGCAACATAATGCTGCCGATTGCCGTGATGGAAAACTGAAGTCCCATCGGCACACCAATCCACATCAAATTCCCTGCCAGGTTAGGCCGGAACTTCCGTTCTTCCCGCGTGCTCCTTAATATTTCAAAGCGGCGATACATATAAATGTAGCAGAGAACGGCCGATATACCTTGTGAAAGAAGCGTTGCAATGGCCGCCCCGGCAACTCCCCATTTGAATACCAAGATACAAACCAGATCGAGAATCACATTGAGTATCGTTGAAAAAAGCAGGAACCAGAATGGAGTCTTGCTGTCGCCCAGTGCACGGATGAGGCTGGAAAGCAGATTATAGAAAAATGTACACGGAACGCCGATAAAAGTAACCAGCAAATAGAGATAAGCATCCCTGAATATATTCTCCGGCGTCTGCATGATCCTTAAAATATCCCGGCAATAGAGACTTGTAACGACCGCAATAATAACCGACATGACAGCCGCCAGTTGCAGGCTGATAGAAACATACTGTCTCATCGTACTGTAATCCCTAGCGCCGAACTTCTGTGCTACCGGTATGCCAAATCCCGCACAACACCCGTTGCAAAACCCGATGATAAGAAAAATGACGGAAGTACTGGCACCGACAGCCGAGAAAGCATCGATCCCTAAAAACTTGCCAACAATAGCCGCATCGATCAAAGAGTAGGTCTGTTGGAGTAAGTTGGCTAAAAGTACCGGCATCGCAAAGTTGAAGATCAACGGTAATGCAGCGCCGGAGGTCATTTCTTTTGAAGTTCCCATAACTATTTCCCTAAACAATCGCCGCAAAGGTAACGATTTTATATCAAAAAGGACTGGGATACACTTATAAAATCTGCTGATGTTTATTATACCCTGTTTTCAAAACATTTTGCATTCTACCATAGTTCTTTTATAAACAAAACATAAAAGAAAAAGTACATATAATTATGGCAAAGAATGTAGCGGAACAATTAGTCGATACGCTTGAAAAGGCAGGCGTAAAACGTATCTATGCTGTCACGGGAGACAGCTTGAACGAGGTAAACGAAGCTGTGCGTAAAAGCGGAAAGATCAAATGGATCCACGTCCGCCACGAAGAAACAGGCGCTTTTGCCGCTGCCGCCGAAGCGCAATTGAACGGCGAACTGGCCTGCTGTGCGGGAAGTAGCGGCCCCGGACATGTCCACCTGATCAACGGGTTATATGACGCCCAACGTTCGGGAGCACCGGTGTTGGCCATCGCATCCACATTGCCGACCCACGAGTTCGGAACGGAATATTTTCAGGAAACCAATACAATCAAATTATTTGAAGATTGCAGTTATTACAACCAGGTCGCAACAACGCCCGAACAGTTCCCTCGCATGTTGCAGGGAGCCATACAGGCCGCCCTTTCTTTTCGCGGAGTAGGAGTGATCGGTCTGCCCGGCGACCTGACTTCGAAGACTGCAACGTCGGGCGAATCATCCCAGCAGCCTTTCCCGACCAAACAGCGCGTCTGCCCCTCGGCAGAAGAGATCGACACATTGGCCGACCTGCTGAACAAAGCGGAAAAAGTAACCATTTTCTGTGGGATAGGAGCGAAAGACGCCCATAAGGAACTGGTCGAATTATCCCGGCGCCTGAATGCCCCGGTGGCATATTCTTTCAAAAGTAAAATGGAAATCCAGTACGATAACCCGAACGAAGTAGGTATGACCGGCCTGTTGGGAATGCCTTCCGGCTATTACAGCATGCACGAAGCGGAAGTCTTATTGTTGTTGGGTACGGATTTCCCTTACGAAGCCTTTATGCCGCAAAACAATACAATCGTGCAGGTCGATATCAAAGCAAACCGTCTGGGGCGTCGTGCCAAAATAAAGATGGGACTCTGCGGCGATGTGAAAGATACCTTACAGGAACTGCTCCCTTTGGTCCGTCAGAAAACGAATGACAGCTTCCTGCGTGAACAACTGGCCCATTACGACAAGGTGAAGCGAAACCTGCGCTCGGCCGCTGAAGTAAAAGGCAAAGATGAAAAGATCCATCCGGAATATGTCATTTCCATAATCGACGAACTGGCCTCAAAAGATGCCGTCTTTACGGTCGATACGGGCATGACCTGCGTATGGGGCGCCCGTTACCTGCAAGCAACCGGAAAACGGAAGATGTTGGGATCGTTCAACCACGGTTCGATGGCGAATGCCATGCCGCAGGCCATAGGGGCGGCACTGGCTTATCCCGGCCGTCAGGCGGTTGCCTCTGTGGCGATGGCGGCCTTTCGATGATGCTGGGCGACCTGGCGACGATCGTGCAATATAAACTGCCGGTCAAGCTGATCGTCTTCAATAACCGTTCGTTGGGAATGGTCAAACTGGAAATGGAAGTCGCCGGACTGCCGGACTGGCAGACGACGATGCTCAATCCCGACTTTGCCCGTGTTGCCCTCTCGATGGGAATGGCAGGATACAATGTCAGCAATCCGGATGATGTGCTGCCGACGCTGACAAAAGCCTTTGCCTCCGACGGTCCCGTCCTGGTCAATATCATGACCGATCCGAATGCCTTGGCGATGCCTCCGAAGATCGAGTTCACCCAAATGCTCGGATTTGCGCAGACCATGTATAAACTGCTGATGGAAGGCCGCTCAAAAGAAGTAATGGATACGATCGATACAAATCTGAAGCACTGGAAAGAAGTCTTCTAACCAAAAAATAAATATCTTTGCTTTCAACTAATAAATTCTATACAAGATTATGAAAGCAAAGATATTTTTTTTGTCTCTAGTTGCTTTTTTCGCCTTGTCTGTTCAGGCGGCGGTTGTCGATACGATTCATGTACGCAGTGATGCGATGAATAAAGAGATTCAGACCGTTGTCGTCTTGCCAGAAAACGGAAAGACAACGGCTCCGGTCATTTATTTACTGCACGGGCATGGAGGAAATGCCAAAACCTGGATCGGTCTGAAACCAAACTTACCCGAGATCGCTGACCAGTATGGAATCATATTTGTTTGTCCGGATGGCAAGAACAGCTGGTATTGGGACAGTCCGGTCAATCCATCTTACCGCTATGAAACTTTTGTCGCTAAGGAGCTGGTCAATTATATCGACGCCAACTACCCGACAATAAAAGACCGCACGGCACGCGCCATCACCGGATTAAGTATGGGAGGCCACGGCGCCATGTGGCTCTCATTCCGTCATAAGGATATCTTCGGTGCAGCCGGGAGCACAAGCGGTGGTGTTGATATTCGTCCTTTCCCCAATAACTGGAATATGAGTGAATGGCTGGGCAAAGAAAGTGAAAATCAAGAAGTATGGGAGAAACATACGGTCATCAACCAGATTGATCGTTTGAAGAACGGTGATTTAGCTTTAATCTTTGATTGTGGTTACAGTGATTTCTTCTTTGAAGTAAATAACAATTTTCATGAAAAGCTGCTGAAATACAAGATCGACCACGACTTCATTGTCCGCCCGGGTGCGCATAATGGCGACTATTGGCGCAATTCCATTGACTATCAGATAGTATTCTTCAATAAATTTTTCAACAGAAATAAATGATCGACAAGTTGAATCATGATTGATCAGATATGAATATTTGTTTATAGTGATGGAATTAGTTACTCCTGTCACTATAAACAAATAGCTCTTAATTTTCAATTAACTCAACCCTTCGATCAGTCCGTTCACGATGTCGATCCGTTTTGCCTGCGGGTCTTTCGGAAGTCCCGGCATACGCATGATCTCACCCATGATGACAACGATCATTTCGGCACCGTTGTTGATGATGATATCGCGCACTTTCAGTTCGAAGTTTTTGGCAACGCCGTAAGCCTTCGGATCGGAAGAGAATGAATATTGTGTCTTGGCGATACAGATTGGGTAGTGGGAGATACCCAGGCTTTCGATCTGTTTGATCTTTTTGTCCGCCAATGTCGTATAAGTGACTGAGGTGGCACCGTAGATTTCTTCGGATACCTTTTTGATCTTGTCGCGTACATTGTCTGTATCTTCGTAGATCAGCTTCAACTCGCCCGACGGCTTGTTTTCGATCGTATCTACTACCAGTTTGGCCAGTTCCACGCCACCTTCACCGCCTTCGGCGAATACGCTGTTCATGGCGAAGCCTACACCCAGCTCTTTGCAATGTTCGGCAACCAGGGCGATTTCTTCGTCTGTATCGGTAGCATACCGGTTGAAGGTAACGATCACTTCCTGACCGAAACGTTTCATATTGGCCACATGCTTGTCGAGGTTGGCAAAGCCGTTGCGCAGACCTCGATGTTCTGTTCCTTGATCTGTGATTCGGGAACGCCGCCGTGCAGCTTCAAGCTCTGTGCGGTAGCAACGATAACCGTCAGTTTCGGTTTCAGGCCGGCTTTGCGGCATTTGATGTCGAAGAACTTCTCAGCACCCAGGTCGGCACCGAAACCAGCCTCCGTAATCACGTAATCGCCGTAGGTAAGCGCCATCTTTGTCGCGATGATCGAGTTACAGCCGTGGGCGATGTTGGCGAACGGGCCGCCATGCACGAAAGCAGGGGTATTTTCTGTTGTCTGCACCAGGTTAGGCAGAAGGGCGTCTTTCAGCAGTACGGTGATCGCTCCAGCAACCCCCAGGTCATTGACTGTGAACGGCTGATCGTCGTTTGTATATCCCAGCAGGATATTACCGATGCGGCGTTTCAAGTCTTCCAGATCGGTCGCCAGACAAAGGATAGCCATCATTTCGGAAGCCGGCGTGATGTCGAATCCTGTCTCTGTCGGAACACCGTTTGCCGAACCTCCCAGGCCGGATACGATATTGCGCAGGCTACGGTCGTTTACGTCGAGCACGCGTTTCCATTTGATCTCTTTCAGCCCTTCGCAGGTGTTGCGTGTCTGATAGATATAATTATCCAGCAACGCTGTGATCATGTTGTGGGCAGATGTAACCGCGTGGAAATCGCCGGTGAAATGCAAGTTGATGTTTTCCATCGGCAGTACCTGTGCGTATCCGCCTCCGGCTGCTCCGCCCTTCATTCCGAAACACGGACCCAGCGAGGGTTCACGCAGGGCGGCGACTGCTTTTTTACCTATCTTGTTCAGGCCCAGGGCCAGACCGATAGATACGGTTGTTTTACCGATACCTGCTTTGGTAGGCGTGATGGCCGTTACCAGGATCAGGTTATGTTTTTTGATTTTCTCTTCATCGATCAGGTGAAGGGGCACTTTGGCGATATACCGACCATAGTTTTGTACTTCTTCGCGCGGAATACCCAAACCTGTGGCAACTTCCTTTATTTTGCGAAGGGAGACTTCTCTTGCAATTTCTATATCCGATTTCATGTGCTTATGTAAGTTTAAAGAGGCAACAAAAGTATATTATTTTTAATTAAATAACAAAATGATAGAATGAAAGGTTGTAATGCCTGATAACTGCGTAAAATTGGCGTTATATTGACAAAAGTCACAAAAAGGAGGCTGGTAATGATTCTTTGTTAAGTGAAGTGCGCATTTTTCAACTTATTTGTAATCTTCGGTTGGCAAAAACAGTGTATTTCGACAGTTCTTGTATTAAAGAACTTTAAAATATAGATAAAGGGTTGTGGTGTATGATAATTTGTCTAATTTTGCGATATCAAAATGATAAAATGAAACTAATGGCAAGTCTAGAGTGATAAAAAGAAAGTAAATGGCAATTTTAAAAACTTCGGTTTATGTAATTAAGGAGATTTGATTATGGCAACAATGAGATTTAGTTTGGCAGGCGTCGTTTCAAGAGAAACAGAGACAGGATCATGGGTTAAAACAATTGCAGATTGTTTGGGTATTCGAATGTTTTCGAAGATGGGTTCTTCGGAGAGTATGAATAATGTCGGTTGGGATACCACCAAGCAGAAGGAAATCCAGGATCTTCATCATTATGCCATCAGCAACTTGATCCCCAGGGCCGGAGTCTATCAGATGAAGTTACTTGAATCGTTGGCACAATCTGCTTCCATCTATTCACCGGAAGAGACTGAAACTCTTTATAATGAAACGAATAAAAAGATTGAAGAGATCAGCAGTCACATTTCAGGAGTATTAGTGAGTGCACGTGAGTTGTGCAAGTCGGGGCATCAGAACTGGGAATCTGTCCAGTCGCTTCGCTACCATATGAACCGTCTGAACGGTATCATAGAATCCGTATAGTTTTTGCGATACAATAATCGGGATAGTAATTTTTAAGTTGAGGGTGTAGCAAAAGTTTCTTCTGCTACACCCTTTTTTTATTGTATGATCATCAGTGAGAAATAAGGGAAAGATTTCTCTGCGATGATTTGCCGGTCGGAGGTGTAGTATTCCTTATCCGTTCCTACATTTTCAAAATAATGGAATTGTGTCTGCGGATGCTTGCGGATACATGCATGTACGGCTTCCACGCATTGCGACAGTTTCATAATGACGATCACGTATCCGGCATTTATCTTTTCAGATAATTCTTCCGCGGAAGGAGTGCCGGGAATAACGACGATCTGTTCTTCCTGTTTGACAATGTGCAAGCCGGCCAGTGCTCCGGCAGCGATGAAGGCGGGGATTCCGGCAATACGCTGAACGTCGATTCCCGTCTCTATAAACTTGTCATATATATACTGGATGGAAGAATAGAAGCCGGCATCGCCTTCGGCTACGATAACGATCTGTCTGCCTTCCGCATAGTTTGCGGCGGCTTCGTTGTAGAGGGCGTCGTAGGCTTTCCAGGCTTCCGTGCGGTCTTTGCTCATGGGGAGCATGAAGCAGCGGATGGCAGTTTCGTTTATTTCCAGTGCACGTACGATATCGGCGGCACGCGAGAGGATTTCACCCTGCCTGTTACGGGTGGCTGGGCAGTAGATAATATCTGCTTTCTGAAGTTGTCGGAGACTTTCACTGTGATAAGTTCCGGTTCGCCGGGACCTAATGATACGAAACTGATCGGGTAAGTCATTTTATTCTTGTTTTTATTTGGGGTGCAAATGTGCTGAAAATAGTGCAAAGTTGCAAACTTCTTATTACTTTTGCGATCGAAATAGGTTCTGTAAAACTCCTGTTCATGGAGACAGATTAAAAGGGAACCGGGTG
This sequence comes from Parabacteroides sp. AM58-2XD, assembly GCF_003463685.1. Taxonomy (NCBI): domain Bacteria; kingdom Pseudomonadati; phylum Bacteroidota; class Bacteroidia; order Bacteroidales; family Tannerellaceae; genus Parabacteroides; species Parabacteroides sp. AM58-2XD. The sequence goes on along the minus strand of NZ_QSDP01000112.1, from coordinate 4,620 downwards.
GAAATCCCGGACAGTCCACGCTGCTGTGAAACTTCGTAACATTCCGATAATACCTTTTGCCACTGATCCGTAGGTGATCGGGAAGGCTTTCGGGATGGAAGTAAGTCAGAAGACCTGCCATTTTTAGCATAACAGTTGTCCTCGTGGGTTTGGACAGTTTGTGTCGGATAAAAACAAATATGAATATGAACAAGTATTTAGCAGGTTGTTGCCTGGTTGCATTACTGGCAACGTCGTGTGTATCGAAGGAAAATCGGGAGGAGAAGGAGAGTGTTTCGGCACAGCAGACAGCATCTGCTGATCGTGAGGCGCATATTACGCCGCAATATGCCAAAGGTTTTCAACTGTCCTATGCCGACGGTTATATCCTGATGGATATACAAGATCCCCAGAATGAAGAAAGCACCCGTTTCCAATATGCCTTGGTAGAGCGCGGAACGAAGCCGGAAGGTATCCCTGCGGATTATACGGTTATCGAGATCCCTGTGCGTAGTGCCATTTGCATGACTTCATTGCAGCTATCCAATTTCATCAAGCTAGGGGCGGAAGATAAAGTGGTCGGCATCACCAGTACCCGTCATCTTTTCAACCAGACTGTCAATAAGCAGCTGAAAGAAGGAAAGACAGCCAAGATCGGTATCGAGGGTAATTTTGATAACGAAGTGATCATGAGCATCAATCCTGACTTGATTCTTATTTCTCCTTTCAAACGGGGCGGATATGAGACAATGAAAGATGTCGGTATCCCTTTGGTACCGCACTTGGGATATAAGGAAACGACTCCGCTGGGACAGGCGGAATGGATCAAGTTCGTCGGATTGCTGCTCGGTATGGAGAAAGAGGCGAACGATAAGTTCTCCGCCATAGAAAAACGTTACAATGAACTGAAAGCGCTGACAGCCGAAGGACAGGTGAAGAAACGTCCGATCGTCTTCAGCGGCGAGATACACGGAGGAAACTGGTATGCGGTAGGCGGGAAGAGCTTCCTAGCGCAACTCTTCAAGGATGCCGGTGCCGATTATTTCCTGAAGGACGACGACCGTTCCGGTGGTGTCACGCTCGATTTTGAAACGATATACAACCAGGCTGACGATGCCGATTACTGGCGTATCGTGAACAGTTATCCCGATACATACAGTTATGAGGCCCTGAAGGAGCAAGACCCGCGTTATGCCGATTTCCGTGCGTTCAGGGAGAAAGGCGTCATCTATTGTAACATGCGGGAGAAGCCTTTTTACGAAAGTATGCCTACCGAGCCGGAGGTCTTGCTGGCTGACCTGTTGCATATTTTCCATCCGGACTTATTACCGGACCATACACCGGTCTATTATGATTTACTTAAATAAGCGACGATGAAATACTCGAATACTTTCCTGATGCTTCTGATCGTTGTTACCATCGTTGTCCTGTTGTTTCTGAATCTGGTGCTGGGATCTGTTTCCATCCCGTTGCAGTCGGTCTGGCATATCATTTTCAGTAGCGGCGAAGAGCCTGTTACCTGGCAGAACATTATCTGGAAGTCGCGTTTCCCGCAGGCACTGACGGCTTTGGTTGCCGGTGCCGGATTGTCGATCAGCGGGCTTCAGATGCAGACCGTGTTCCGTAATCCGCTTGCCGGACCTTCCGTATTGGGTATCAGTTCGGGGGCGAGCATGGGTGTTGCCTTTGTCGTCCTGTTGAGTGGCAGCCTGGGAGGTGTGGCGCTCAGCAAGCTGGGGTTCATGGGGGAGATAGCCCTGTCGGTTGCAGCCGTGATCGGTTCTTTGTCTGTGATGGCTCTGATCGTATATGTCTCGCAGAAAGTAAAAGGAAATGTAACGTTGCTGATTATCGGTGTGATGATCGGTTATGTAGCGAATGCCGTGATCGGGGTATTGAAGTTTTTTAGTGTGGAAGAGGATATCCGTGCTTATGTGATCTGGGGGTTGGGAAGTTTTTCCCGTGTATCGGGCAACCAGATGATGTTATTTGTGATCATTATGGCGGTGCTGATCCCTCTTTCCTTCCTGCTGATAAAGACGCTGAACCTGATGTTGTTGGGTGACGGATATGCGCGTAACCTGGGGTTGAATATAAAACGGGCGCGCCTGCTCGTCATTACTTCGGCGGGTGTGCTGACGGCTATCGTCACAGCTTATTGCGGGCCGATCATCTTCCTGGGACTGGCAGTGCCGCATCTTTGCCGCGCCATCTTTCAGACTTCTGACCATCGCGTACTGATGCCGGCTGTCCTTTTTGCCGGTGCCGCCTTGGCGCTTGCCTGCAACCTGATCGCTCGTATGCCTGGCTTTGAAGGAGCCTTGCCGGTCAACTCGGTAACGGCCCTGGTGGGAGCTCCGGTAGTAGCTTCCGTCCTGTTCCGCAAACGTAAGAACGAATTGAACGAATGAGTATGAAAGAGGCAACGATACAGATAAAAGACCTGTCTATCGGTTATCATTCTAAAAGTGATACAAAGCTGGTAGCAAGTCATATAACGACAACGATCTATAGTGGCGAATTAACCTGCTTGCTGGGAGCCAACGGTGTCGGAAAGTCTACTTTATTACGTACATTATCCGCTTTCCAGCCTCGCCTGTCGGGCGAAATAGCACTACTGTCCCGCGATATACAGGACTATAGTGATAAGGAGCTTAGCACTATAGTGGGAGTGGTGCTGACAGATAAGTGTGACATCCGCAACATGTCTGTCCGTGAACTGATCGGCATGGGACGCAGTCCGTACACTGGTTTTTGGGGTCGCTTGGGTAAAGAAGACAGGCGGATCGTGGAAGAGGCGATCGCCATGGTCCGGATCGAGAACCTCGCCTCGCGCATGGTACACACCCTTTCCGACGGTGAGCGGCAAAAGGTCATGATCGCCAAAGCACTGGCACAGGAAACGCCTGTAATCTTCCTGGATGAGCCGACTGCCTTTCTCGATTTTCCCAGTAAGGTGGAGATCATGCAGCTTTTGCATCATCTTACCCGCACGACCAATAAAACGATCTTCCTCTCTACCCACGACCTTGAACTGGCCCTTCAGATCGCCGATAAGATATGGTTGATGGACAAGGTGAAAGGGATCAGTACCGGTACGCCCGAGGACCTCGCTTTAAGCGGTTACCTGAGCGGTTTCTTTGCCCGCAAAGGGATTGTCTTCGATATGGAAACCGGCCTGTTCCGCATCGACAACCGTTATGACAGGGAAATCCGCCTTACCGGCAGCGGCCAGAAATATGCGATGGTGCGTAAGGCGCTTCTGCGGAACGGGATTCATGCCGGCTGCGAAATAGAATCGGAAAGCCGGATTGATGCGGGAGAGACGGTGGAATCTCCGATCACCCTTTATCTTTCGGGGAATCCGCCGCGGCAGGTTGCTTCTGTTGAAGAACTGCTGATGTGTCTTGAGACCTGACAGAGAATGTTAACGGGATAAACTTTTTTCATTTCGTTTGTTATATAGAGGTAATTCAAAATATTAAACGTCATGAAAAAGTATTTCTTGTTTGCCTCCCTTTTATTCGCATGGACACTCACCTCCTGCGACAGTGATGATTCTTCCGATATTGAACCGGATGTCCCTTTCTATCAGAATCTCGGTGTTTCCTACGATGTGACTAATAATAAGACAAATGTCGGAGCGAATTTCAATAAGCAGGATAGTGCGGGGATCAACATCAAACTGAATGGTCCGGCTTCCATCCTGTTCAACGGCAAGGACCCCAACTTTGCCAATGTGGGTATTTATTTCTATACGTATTCTTTTAAAGGACTGGAAGATATGACTTTCACCTTTACCCGTGCAAAAGATGAGGTCTATACCAATGTCGCTTCCATAAAAGACGTAAAACCGATCGCTATTCCCGAATCGTTTACATCGGCAAAGGTGAAAGGTACGACCACGTTGACCTGGGAAGGCGATTCGGTTGGTCCGAACGAAGTGGTGGAAGTTACTATCAGTTATGATGGCGGAGTGAACAGCATTTTTAACCGCGACGAGGGCAGCCGTTCCATCAATATCACGTTCAGTAATTCATCACTGCCCGGTAAGGCAACCCTGTCGCTGAGCCGTGCAAAAGTGAGTCCTTTGCAGGAAAGCAACGGGAGTGCCGGCGGGCAGTTGGATGTTTCCTATGTACAGAGTAAGGAGATCAGGCTCGAGTAAGCCGTGTTATTTCCTGTTCAGCCACTGCAATAGCAATTTCCCCGGTTTGAACTTGACGCTGGTGCGGGGAGCGATCTCACAGGTCGTTCCCGTACGCGGATTACGTCCGAGCCGTTTGCTCTGATACCAGGGAGAGAAAGTGCCGATACCTTGCAGGATGATCCCGTTCCCTTCATCCAGTTCCTCTTCCAGTGTTTTTATAAATGCCTCCAGCATCTTTTTGCTTTGGCATTCCGTTGCCCCTGTACGCCGGGCAATTGATTTTATAAGATTTGCTTTGTTCATAATATGATTGGTGTTTTAGTGATGGATTAATATTTATTAGATTTGAGCTATCCTGTCATCAACCTTACTTGACTATTACAGGTCTATTTGCCGTCTGCTTTAGCTGACGGACTAGTAAAGAATCTATCTCTTTGGACTTTAGTCCCATTTCTTAAAGCTTTCTATCTGAGAGAAATGTGGCTAAAGCC
>NZ_QSDP01000111.1:0-21590 GCF_003463685.1 Parabacteroides sp. AM58-2XD | reverse complement strand
ACTTGTTGTGTGGTAACTTTAAAGTAATTCTTTCTTTGATATTTCCAATGGCTTTTTTCGTTTTAAGGGTATTTTTTCTTAAATTGATGACATTGGGTTAGAACCCTGGCTAATTTGTTACAGGCTTACAGCCTGAAGACACCGTCGCCAACTGGCTCATCCTATAATTAGCAGATAGCTCAAATCTTTCTAACTTGAAGTGTTATTTCGTTTTTTTACTTGTCGTAACCAGAACACCGGGAGCAGACAAAGTAAGGTAACTATGAACGCGATGTAGAAATCATCGTTGATGCCGCCTATGTACGCTTCCAGTTCGAGCCGTTTGATGATTAACTGTTCGGCCAGCGATTTTACCATATGACCGGTTGCCCCGGCGGTTTGTTGAGCGAAGGAGCTCAAGTGGTCGATGGTTTGTTGGTAGGCTTCACCGGTATAATTTAATGCTTCGCTGTAGCGTTGGGTGTGGTAGCTGGTGCGTTGGGTAAGCATATGGCTGAAGATGGCGACACCGAAACTGCCACCCATCTGGCGGACGATATTGGTGATACTCGATGCTTGTGCCATCTGTACGACACTGATACGGGCTAATGATAAAGTTAATAATGGGGTGAAAAGTATTCCCATGCCGATGCCGCGAAGATAGAGGCTCATCATGATATACCATTTTTCGGTCAGGAAGGAGAGGAAGATATTGAGATAGAAACTGAGTGCCATCAGAATCAGTCCGCCTGCAATCAGTATTTTAGGGTTTATCTTCTGCCCCAGTGCTCCGGCGGTGGGAGAACAAAATCCCTGGATGATTCCTACGGGAATAAAGAACATGCCGGCCTGGAGGGCTGAATATCCCCAGATTGTTCTGCAAATAAAGGGGGATAAGGAAAGTGCTTCCGAACATGCCGACCCCGAAGATGAACATCATCACGTTTGCCAGGGTGAAATTGCGGTCTTTGAATATACGCAGGTTGATTAACGGATGCTTCACCGTCAGTTCGATATAAATAAAGAGTATGAACATAAGTGCGGAAATCCACATCGAACCTAATACGACAGGACTGTTCCAGCCTTGTGTGTTGGTAGATGAATTGACTTCCGACAACCCGTACATGAACAGAGGCAGGAAGATGCCGGAAGTGATGAATCCCGGAATATCGAAAGGCTGTACAGTCTCCGCCTTATATTCTTTTTGCAGGATGGCTGTTACAAAGAGAGCGATAGCCCCGACCGGTACATTTACATAAAATATATAGTTCCAGTTCAGATTATCGACCAGATAACCGCCGATGGAAGGACCGAACGAGACGGATGCTGCCGAAGCGATGGCCCAGAAACCGAGTGCCGTTCCCCGCTGCTCCGGAGGAAAAACATTGCTGACAATCGCCATTCCGACAGGCATGATTGCTCCGCATCCAAGGCCTTCGATTACACGCCAGAAAATAAGTTCTTCGATTGAGGTGGAGTTTCCGCACATGAACGAACCGAAGGTAAATACCAATAAAGAAAGGAAATAAATCCGTTTGTATCCGAACCGGTCGGACAGCCAGGCGGCCGCGGGAAGGATGCTCGCAATAGCCAGCATATATCCTGTCAGAACCCATTCGGCAGTGTTGATACTGGCACCGAGCGTCCCCATGATGGCCGGAAGTCCGGTGTTCACGACGGTGGAGTCGAGCACGGCCATAAATGTCCCGATCATGATGTTGCCCAACACCAGCCATTTGTAGGCATTATCATTTGTATTTCCGTTCTTACCCATTATGGCTCCTTGATAATTTTAACGGTTGCAGACATGCCTGATACCAGTTTCGGCATCCGGGTATTTTCTTTTCCTTTTTTTACCTGGTCGACGGAGACTTTTATCGGGATGCGCTGGGCAACTTTGGTATAATTGCCGGAAGCATTATTAGGAGGGATCAATGAAAACTCCGAGGCTGTGTTTGTACCTATATAGAATATCTTTCCGGAAAAGGAGAATCCGGGGTAGGCGTCCAGCGTGAAATCGGCTTTCTGTCCGAGGCGGAGCGTCCGGAACTTGGTTTCTTCCAGATAAACGGCTACCCAAAGGTCTTTTCCTTCATTGATTGTAAAGAGTGTCTGCCCGGGTTGAACCATGTCACCCGGAAGCGACCACCGTTTGGCAATCACGCCGTCGACCGGAGCTGTGATGCGATAATATCCCAATGAAACACGGGTGGATTCTATCGCTGCATCAGCTGAGGCAATTGCCGCTTCACCGGATGCGATCTGTGCCCGTGAGACCTTGATCTGATCTTTGGCTACTTCTACTTTTATGCCTGTACTTTTCCAGGAGTCTTCCGCATCCTGGAATGTTTCCTGCGAAACGGCACTGGTGCTGTATAGTTTTTTGTCGCGTTGGTAGTTCACTTCTGCCTGATGGTAAGCGATTTCTGCCAGTTGGAGGTTCTTGATGGCTGTGTTGAGATTCTCTTTTTCCAGTTTCAGGTTGGCTATCGTCTGTTCACGGCGGGCAATGGTTTCCTGTAACTCTGCAACGATACTGCTGCTGTCAAGTTCGGCAAGGAGCATGCCGGTTTTGACCGTATCGCCTTCCCAGGCATATTGCCTGACCATCGGTCCCATGACCTGTGATGCGACGCTTACCCGGTAACTGTCGAGGTTGGCGTCATCGGTCGAAATATATTTGCGATAGTTCCACCACCATAGAAAGGCAATAATGACGGCGATAACCAATATGGCAATAAGCCATATCATACTTTTGTTGGGTGTTTTGTTAGAGGTACTTACACTATCCATAGTTGTGACGTATATTTTTCTGCTTAAAACAAATAAAATATATAAAGGTTCTGGCTATAAAGGTGATTAACAAGTTTGTACAATAGCTTTTTCAACGGCTTTCCTTTTCCAAATCTGCCCGGCTTTTACTTTGTGTAACCAGATAAACACCGGCAAAAACAAGGGCTGCCGATAATACCTTTTGTAAAGAGAAAGTATCTTGCCCTATCATGACGGCAATCAGTGAAGCGATAATCGGTTGTATATAATTATACATGCTCACCGTTGTCGGGCGGATGCGTTTCAGCGACATAGGTATTAATAAATAAGGAATGAATGTCGCACCGATCAGTACGAAACAGATGGCTCCAAGCTCTTGCATATTGAGTATTTCCCGCTGGAAGGCGGGTGTGTCGAGGACATGTCGGTAGGTAAAAGGCAATAATACCAACGTGGAAAAAAGAAACATCCATTTCATCATCGTTACCGCTGAATAACGTAAACTCAACGGCTTGGATAAAACGAGGTAGATGGAATATACGAAAGCACTGACGATGATCATCAGATTACCTTCCAGACTGCTGGCTTGCCCCGTAGCATGTGTGGATGCCAGGATCAAAGAAATCCCCCCGGTGCATCCCATCAATACGCCGAAGGCTTTCATCTTGGTGATCGGCTCTTTCAGGATAACGGCTGCCAGTAGCATGACGAAGATAGGGACGCCTGTTGCGATGATGGAAGCATCCACCGGCGAGGTCCGGTTCAGCCCTACAATAAATAATCCCTGATTGATGCCTACCCCGCACATGGCGCAGATAAAAAGCAGTCCCAGGTCTTTTATCGTCACCTTTTCCCGTTTGATAAATAACGAAGTTAACCAAAACAACAGGCAGGCAGACCCCATCCGCATGATGGTAAGTGCCTCGGGTTGCACATGGGAAGGTAACAGATATTTGGATATGGGCATATTGATAGCAAACAATATATTTGTTATCAGAATGAGTATATGCCCTTTCAGCTTCTCTCCGTTAAGCATTCTTTTATTTTCAATTTGTTTCTGGAAGCAAAGATAGGACTTATTCGGTAGTTTTCTGTTCACGAGGGCCTCATTAATATTTATGAGGACGCCAAAAACAAAATACTAACTGTAGTTTGATAGAAAACATATCTTCCGGATTCTATCAACTACATATATCTCTATAATACCCCTGCAATGGAACATTCTGCTATCTTTACCGAAAATGATCATGATGTTACTTTCAAACGAAAAATAATTATTGGGCGTAGTCTTTGAACTTGTAAATCAGTATATGCCCCTTACCTGTAATTAAGAAGGAAAATGTTTGTTGTTAGATGCAAAAAACTATCTTTGTATCTATCTAAAAAGCAGGAGGATTGAATATGACAGCATTTGAATTGGAAGCTCGTAAAACTGAACTTATCCGGGAAATACTTAACATTGATAATAGTGAAGTATTGGATAGAGTACGGCGAGAACTTCGTAAATGGCTATCCGTTAGTGAAAATGTTCCTTGTTCCTATACGCTGGAGGAGGTAAAACAACGACTCGAACAAACAGAGTCAGATGCAATAGCAGGGATCGGTATTAAGGAAGATGAGGCTGATCTGATAATAGATAAAATGATATGATTCATCTGGCATAGTGATAAAATAACGCTTTGTCATTTTTCCCTCTTAACCTGTTCATTATATGAGCTGGTTAAGGGGGAGGTTTGTTTATAGGCTTCTTGCGAAGGAAAGGAGTGACTTTATTCTACTTATCCATCTGCCGATACGCTTCGATTTGAGACTGGCAGATTTGTTCGGTTATGTCACGTAGTCTCTCTATTTTAGGAAACAAAGCATCTATATCTTCTTTAGTCACAACGAATTTAGAATTATATCTAGCTTCTACATAGCAAGCCGGAGTAGTTCAAATAATCGTTTTTCTTCCTTTGTGTTTCGAGGGAAGGTCTTTTGCAGTTCGGGTGAATATTTGTGAGTAGAGCCCAATAATTTAGATAAATTGTGTTGTTTGCTATTTTTCAGGGTGTGAACTAAGCGTAACGCATAGAAGTAATTCTCACAGGCTTGGTGCAGCATGAAAGATGCTTTTTTATACCACTCCTTTGAGTAGTTGAATTTTGCGTTTTCGAAGAACTCATTCGCACTATTGAAACTTTCGTTAAAATATTCTTGTGCCTGCTGTCTAATCTCCTCAAAGTTTAGTTTTCGGGGTTGTTCCAGTTTGTAATTTCCACTATCGTATAGCATAATTCCTTGTTTTTGGATGCTTGTATAGAAATATCTTCCTTCCGACAGGTCTGAGTTCAGCTTCTCTATATCATCGTTGATAAATTGAATAGGGACTTGGTTGTCAGGGCGTTTGTAATATTTGTCGTCCACAGTATCCAGTATATGTCCCACCTCTCGTACATCTTCATTGCTGGTAACTACCAACAGATCGTAGTCACTCATAAATGAAGTAAGGATACCGAATTCATCCCGTTCATCATATTCCACAAATGTACCCCTGGCATAACTCCCGTATAGGATAATCATTTCGCAATGAGGTACTTTTTCCAGTACTAAGTTGACGATCTGTTTCAAATCGTTCTTAGCGTATTCGGGTAAATGGGAACAAGATGTTTTCATTAGACACTCCAAGTTTTATGTTATACATCGGTAAAGATACGCGATTTTTTCTTTTCTTATTCCCGTTGCTGGTATTTATGGTGGGGAGTTGTTTCAGGATAAATAATGACACCTACAAAACCAATCGTCTTATGAAATTATCGTACCTTTGTATCATTATATTAATGTATGGAAGAAAACAAACATAAAGACAAACCTATGAAACCAACCCGTATAATCGAGATATGTGCCAACTCGGCACAAAGCTGTGTGGAAGCAGAGGCAGGGGGAGCTAAGCGTGTAGAACTTTGTGCCGGCATTCCGGAAGGGGGAACGACTCCCAGTTATGGTGAGATTAAAACAGCGCAGGCATTGACTTCTACTATTGATATAAATGTCATTATCCGTCCGCGCGGCGGTGATTTTCTGTATACTCCGGCGGAGATAGATGCTATGTTGCTGGATATTGAATTATGTAAACAACTGAAAGTACACGGTGTTGTTTTCGGATGCCTCACTAAAGAGGGAGATATAGATGTTCCGTTGATGCGCAGACTGATGGAGGCTGCCAAACCGTTGTCGGTAACCTGCCACCGGGCATTTGATGTCTGCCGTGACCCGTTTGCGGCACTGGAACAACTGATTGAACTCGGATGCGACCGTATCCTGACTTCCGGCCAGCAATCGGATGCCGTTAAAGGTATTCCTCTGATTGCGGAATTGGTGAGGCGTGCTGACGGACGTATCATTATTATGCCGGGATGCGGTGTCCGTGAAAACAATATCGCGAAACTCGAAGCGGAAACAGGAGCGAAGGAGTTTCATACTTCCGCCCGTAGCATCGTTTACAGTAAAATGGAGTACCGGAATGAAAATGTGCCGATGGGAAGCAGTATTGTCTCTTCGGAGTTTGAAACGGTAGAAACCGACCGGAATAAAGTGGCTGCTTATTTGTAACTGATGAGATGAAATACCGATTGTCCTTTGTTGCCTTGTTGTTGTCTTGTGCCTTGGGTAAGGCGCAACAAGATTCTATTGTCCCTTTTGAAGCGGCATACAAACGTGTTTATAATATAACGAAAGTGACAGGGGCGAAGCCGGTTATGGATGGGCGCCTGGATGAAGATTTCTGGACGAAGCAGGGCGAATGGTCCGACCGTTTTGTCCAGATTATTCCTTATGAACGGCAAATGCCGGATGCGCCTACCCGTGTGAAACTATTCTATGACAATAAGTATATCTATGTCGGTGTCTATTGTAAGGAAAGCCATCCGGAAAAGATGAACCGCTTTATCGGTAACAGGGATGATAACAGCATGGGCGACCTTATCAGTGTAGCCTTTGATACGTATCATGATTACCGGGCCGCTCCGGAGTTTAATATCAATCTGGGGGGAAACAAGACTGACCTGGTCGTGACCGATAAGCTGAATGTCAATTTAAGCTGGAATGCCGTATGGGAAGGGAAGACCTATATCGACATGGCCGATTCCTGTTGGACGGCGGAATTGCGTATCCCGTTCAGCCAATTACGATATAACCAGCATTCCGATGATGGCATCTGGGGACTTCATGTCCGCCGTATCAGACGTCAGAATAATGAGGTTCAGAACTGGAGCATGATTCCTCTGAAGAATAACGGCCACGTCTTTTCTTTCGGAGAGATGCACGGGATGGACGATTTGCCGAAGCCTCGTGGCATCGAATTTCTCCCATATGTGATGGGAAAATACCGGAATGAACCGAAGGTTGCCGGAAGCCCTTACCAGAAAGGACATAGCTGGGGTGGAAATGTCGGCCTGGATGCGAAGTTCGCCCTTTCGGATTTTACGCTGGACCTGACGGTCAATCCGGACTACGGCCAGGTGGAGTTGGACCCTTCGGTGATGAACCTGACGGCTTACGAAACATTTTATGACGAGAAACGTCCTTTCTTTCTGGAGGGAAAACATATCCTTGATTTTGCCAATGGCAGTGACATGATGTTTTATACCCGTCGTATCGGTGCCGCTCCGTCATATACTCCGCAGGGAATCGACAATATCAACAGTTTTGCAGACAGCAAAGACAATGTTCCTATCATCGGTGCCCTGAAGCTGACAGGGACGAACAGACGCGGAGTGACAGTAGGCGTTGTGCAGAGCGTAACGGCCCGTTCTTCCGCCAACGTGACCCGTAACGGGGTTGAAGATGTTGAAGTAGTGGAGCCGCTGACAAACTATACAGTAGCCCGCGTACAGAAAAACTGGAAAGGAAATAGCCTGCTCGGAGGAATGGTCACATCCGTCAACCGGGTATTGGACCAGCCTTATCTGGAAGACTTTATGGTTCGTAACGCCTTTACGGCAGGAATAGATTTTACCCAGTATTTCAAGAACCGTCTTTATTATATAGATGTAAAGGGAATGTTCAGTTCCCTGAATGGAAGCAAAGAGGCGATAGCTGTCCGGCAAACCAGTCCGGTTCATTATTATCAGCGTGCATCGGCATCCGGTTATCTGGGAGTGGACCCAGACCGCCGTTCTCTGAACGGAACCGGCGGTTATGTGAAAGTCGGACGGAAGGGGAATGCCAAGTGGGCTTTCTCGGAAACCTTTAGCTGGTCGTCTCCCGGTTTCGACCTGAATGACATGGGGTATATGAAAGAAGCGGATAACCGGACGAATGAAACGGAAGTGGTGTACCGCCAAACGGATATCTGGAAGTTATTCCGTTATAATGCTTTTACACTTACCCAGAAAAACCAATGGAATTATGGGGGAACTCCTTTCAGCAACGATGTCGCCCTTCGCTGGCAGAGTATGACAATGAGCCGTTATGAAATGGATATGAAGGAAACTTTCGTCTGGAACCGGCTGGATAGCCGTTTGCTTCGCGGAGGCTGGGATATGCGGTTGAATCCTTATTTCCAGACTTCGGTTAAAGTGAATACGGATAAGGCAAAGCGGATGATGTTCATGTTGAAATATGAAGGAAATCATAATCTGGACGGGTATAACCGTTTTAATACGTTGTCGCCCAGCCTGACTTTCCGTTTAGGAAACCATGTGTATTTGTCGGGGCAGGTGGATTATGCCTGGAATACGGACAATATGCAATATGTCGGAACATTAACGGCAGCGGCATCTCCCGCTCAGACCGACCCTTCGCTGATCTATCTGATGGGACATATGGACCAGAAAACGTATGGCCTGACAATGCGTTTGCAGGTCAATCTCACTTCGGATATCTCCATACAGTTCTATGGTTCCCCGTTTACCTCGACTGCGAAGTTCTCTGATTTTAAAGAGGCTGCGGATACGGAATCCCGTACATATGACAAACGTTTCCATGTCTTTTCCGGGGATGAAATCGGTTATTCGGACGGAAGCTATCATCTAAAAAGTGGGGGAAGGGAAGCATCTTTCAGAAATCCGGACTTTAGTTTTAATGAGTTCCGTTCCAACCTGGTGGCCCGTTGGGAATATTTGCCGGGTTCCACGATCTATTTTGTCTGGGAGCATCGCATGTCCAATCAGGACAACCACCGGGTGACAGGCTGGGGGAATAACCTGGACCGTATGTTCGGCCTTCCGGCAACGAATACTTTTATGCTGAAGATGAATTACTGGTTCAATTTGTAACCGGATTACTTCTGCCATATAGATATATATACTATCTTTACGAAACAAAAATAAGACATCATGGAAGAAGAAGCACCAAAAAGACTTTATCGTTCAAATAATGGAATGATTGCCGGAGTATGCGGCGGTATTGCGGATTACTTTGGTTGGGACCCGACACTGGTACGTGTCGGCTATATACTGCTGAGTATATTTACTGTGTTTTCCGGGGTTATAGCTTATTTGATACTCTGGATAGTTATACCTAAAAAAGGACTATACGAATAATGAATTTTGAGTTATCTTCACCATTCAGCCCGACGGGAGATCAGCCGGAAGCAATAGCGGCTCTTTCGGAGGGCATCCAGAGTGGTGTACCTTTCCAGACGCTCCTCGGAGTAACAGGTTCGGGAAAGACGTTTACTATTGCCAATGTGATTAAGGAGGTACAACGTCCTACTTTAATATTAAGTCATAACAAAACGCTGGCTGCGCAGTTGTATAGCGAGTTCAAAGCCTTTTTTCCGAATAATGCCGTAGAATATTTCGTTTCCTATTACGATTATTATCAGCCGGAGGCTTACCTGCCTACTACGGATACCTATATCGAGAAGGATTTGCAGATTAATGAAGAGATAGATAAACTTCGTCTTCGTACGACAGCTTCTTTGTTGTCGGGTAGAAGGGATGTGATTGTTGTTTCTTCCGTATCCTGCCTGTATGGTATGGCCGACCCGACGGCATTTGCCGAAAAGGTGACCCATCTGGAAAAAGGAATGCAGATTGACCGCGACAAGTTGTTACGGCGCTTTGTCGATGCCTTATATGTAAATAATAAGTTAGAGTTTAACAGTGGATGTTTCCGGGTAAACGGAGATACAGTCGATATATTTCCGGCAATCGAATCGTTTGACGGAGTGGCTTACCGTATCGAGTTCTGGGGGGATGAAATAGATCGTTTGTCTTCTTTCGACCCGAAGACCGGACAGGAGATTGACGAGCAGGATGAACTGAATATTTATCCGACCAATTTATTTGTCACGACCCAGGAACGTATAAATATGGCTATTGGCCAGATCGATGTCGACCTCGGTACGCAGGTGAATTTCCTGAAAGAGATTGGCAAGCATTATGAGGCGAAACGTTTATATGAACGTGTTACCTTCGACCTGGAGATGATTCGCGAGTTGGGACATTGCTCGGGTATAGAAAACTATTCCCGTTATTTTGACGGCCGGATGGCCGGTGAACGTCCTTACTGCCTGCTCGATTATTTCCCGAAAGATTTTATGTTGGTAGTCGATGAAAGCCATGTCACGATCCCACAGATACGGGCCATGTACGGGGGAGACTATTCCCGTAAAAAGAACCTGGTGGAATATGGTTTCCGTCTGCCGGCGGCGATGGATAACCGTCCGCTAATGTTTGATGAATTCGAATCGATGACCCCGTTGGCTATTTATGTAAGTGCGACTCCGGCCGATTACGAACTGGAGAAGAGCGAGGGGATTGTTGTCGACCAGGTGATTCGTCCGACCGGATTGCTCGATCCGGTTATCGAGGTTCGTCCGACATTGAATCAGATCGATGACCTGATGGAAGAGATAACGCAGCGTTCGGCTAAAGATGAACGTGTCCTGGTCACGACGCTGACTAAACGTATGGCGGAAGAGCTGACTGCTTATCTGACCCGGATGGGAATACGTTGTAATTATATCCATAGCGATGTGGATACTCTGGAACGTATCCAGATTATGGATGATTTACGGAAAGGTTTGTTTGATGTGCTGATTGGGGTAAACTTGCTTCGTGAGGGACTGGATTTACCGGAAGTCTCTCTGGTGGCTATTCTGGACGCAGACAAAGAAGGGTTCCTTCGTTCTCACCGTTCCCTGACGCAGACAGCCGGACGTGCTGCCCGTAATGTGAATGGAAAGGTTATTTTCTATGCGGATAAGATAACCGCCAGTATGCAACTGACAATGGACGAAACGACCCGTCGCAGAGAAAAGCAACTTGCCTATAACGAAAAGCATGGCATTACTCCCCGGCAGGTTATCAAGACCAGTGTCTCTCTTTTGGGTGAGAAACAGCCGGCTACAGCCGAACCGTATGCTTATGTCGAACCGGAACCAAGTCTGGTTGCCGATCCTGTTGTTAAGTATATGAATCGTCCGCAGTTGGAAAAAGCAATCGAACGTACCAAAAAGCAAATGACGGAAGCTGCTAAGAAACTAGATTTTATCGAGGCCGCTCAGTTCAGGGACGAGTTGATTAAGTTGGAGGAATTGTTGAAAACGAAAGTGTAGAAATAATTGACCTATCTGTTTATAGTGACGGGAGTAACAGCTTCCCCTCTTGAGAGGGGGCAGGGGGTGTGTTAAAGCCAGTCAATAAAAACATACTTTGTTACAGGTTTATTTGCCGTCTGCTTCAGCTGACGGATTAGTCAATTATCTATTTCTCCAGACTTTAGTCACATTTCTTATAAGTTTCTATCTAAGAGAAATGTGGCTGAAGCCGAAAGAAAGAAACAACTTTAAACCGTCAGCTGAAGCAGACGGCAAATGAACCTGTAATAGTCAAGTGACTCTGATTATGATAGTTGATAGGCGAGGATATGACACACCCCCTTCCCCCTCTCGAGAGGGGAGCCAGTTACAACCAGTTACTATAAACAAACACTCACATCTGATTAATAAATGAATTTATGAAAACAAGTTGGCTACTCTTTTTCTCCTGCTTTCTCTTTTTTCGGGGGCAGGCTGCGGATAAAATATATTATACGGATGAAGACCGGGTTGTCTTTGACCGGTATGTTTCAGAGATGAAAGTAAATAAATCTTTGCCTACCGGTGAATTGATGGTTAAAACGGCCCGTTTCTTTTTGGGCACTCCTTATGTGGCTGCAACATTGGAGATGGAGCCGGAAAGGTTGGTTGTAAACCTGCGTGAAATGGATTGCATGACATTGGTGGAGAATGTAGTTGCCCTGACACGGACAATTCAAAGTGAGAACCCTTCGTTTGAAACCTTTTGTAAGAATTTACAGGCACTTCGTTACCGGAATGGAGAGATTCATGACTATACCGATCGCTTGCATTATACCACCGACTGGATTTTCGAGAACCAGCGCAAAGGAATAGTGGAGGATGTTACTTCAGCGGCCGGAGGCGTCTCTCTGCCGGTGAATGTCTCTTTTATGTCGACGCACCCCGATAGTTATAAGCCATTGAAAGAAAATCCGGAATTGACAGCCCGGATTGCCGTGAAAGAGAAAGAGATCAACGCCCGTCCTTATTATTATATACCGGAAACCGAGATAAACCGGAACGCAACAGGCATAAAAGACGGAGATATCGTTTGTTTTGTCACAACGATCAAAGGCCTAGATATATCCCATGTCGGTGTCGTTTGCCGGGTAGGGGATAAACTGACCTTTATCCATGCATCTACTACGCAAAAGAAAGTGATAGTCAATGAAACTCCTTTACAGGAATACGTGGAAAGTATCAAGCGTAACAGCGGTATAATGATCGTTCGCCCACAGATGTCCTATTAAAATAATTCGAAGGCAAACTTGAGGCCGATATTCTGGTATTTCCATCTATCGAATCCGGCAAAGGCGGCAACGTTGAAAATATGGTTACCGAAACCATATCCTACCTCTGTGTAACTCGGTAAAACGGGTGTCCACAGGTGACTGAAATAAAAGCGTTCAGACAGAATGTACTTAGATGTTTTCTTCTTGAAAAGTTGTGACAAGATGAAGGGGCTTTCGTACATAATATGTCCTTGCACATATTTGTCGGATGCATTGAACCAGAAACTCCTTAGTTGGTTGAATACTCCTCCGAATTCATCTCCCCACGATTCAGGGAACTGGCGGCGTGAGAAATAACGGAAATCGGCAAAGTAAATAGATTTGGGATTCAGGTAAATGCCTCCACTGATGTGATAATTGAGTTTTCTGGACAAACCGAGTGCAATGCTTTGGTGAATATCCGCTTCGATCCGTCCGTAATCACCGGAACTTTTACCTACTCCGGGGATTGCACGGGCAAATTCGACTGAAATGGTCGGATAATAGGAATACAGATATTCTTTGCGATATCCGTCCATCCAGTAATACTGGCGTGGCGTATAGGAAAAGCCGACGACGGGAGTAAAATCATGATAGTTATCGTTGATGATTTCTTCTATCCCTTCTCCGGGATTTGAAATATCACTTTTCTTTTTTACCGGTATCCGGCGGTGGTAGGAAACGCCGGTCCATAGTTGGAATCCGTTGAACAGTTCGATGTTGTTACGTATTTCAGCATAGTAGTGTTTGAAATATTCCAGATTTAGGTCATCGAAATTAAATGTAGAATCTTTCAACTGCTCGTTTATCTCTTTCATAATGGCTGAAGAATAACTCTGGTTACCATTACCGACCGAGAGGCTCAATATGCCTTTTTTCTCCGGCAGATATTCCCAGTCTCCTGACACGGTGAAAAAGATTTCTTTCCGCTTAAATACGAAACCGACGTCTGGGCGGAAACGGAGCTGGCGGTCTTTGTCGAAAGTCTTGCTGATGCGCAGACGTTGCCTGTACGTTATTCCGTTATGCCCTGAATACCCCAGTTGGAACGGGTTGAATATTCCTGAATATTTGAGGCGGGTCGTTTTATAGTCCATGCTGATGGTATTTGTGAACTTTTCTGTCAGCTTCAGGTATTTGGTGATATTCGCAGAATCTATTTTCTGTTCATTCGTATTGTTGGCGACATGATATAACCTCTCTTCTTCCTTTGTCAAAGGAATATCGCGTTCTTTGTTCCAGAATGTCGTGTCTGAAATGATGGGAACCGTATCTGAGGATAATTTATAATATCCGGTCAGGTCCAGTGATCTTTTTCTTTGCGTTTCGTTATCTTCTTCCACCCATTCCACCGCTTTGTATTTGAAAGAAGAATGGTAGCTGGTGGCAATGGCATTCCCCAGGACATGGTAGCGCAGATACAGGCTGGCTTTATCCGGAAGGATAAAGCGGCGGTAATCGCGTCCGAAAGTCATGATCAGGTTGAATTCGGCAAAATCGAAACGTCCGTTCACATCTATCTTGTCGATAATCCAGGATTGGTCGCGGATATACAGGTCGCCGCAGATTAGCTTCTGGCTCCATAATTTGGGCATGAACCGTATCTTATAGATCCTGAGCCCGCTGGTGTCACTGACACTTTCCAGGTCGAATGTATAAAATTTGGAAGCCTGGTTGGTCATAGGAGTGATGATGCCTTCATTATATATGGTGGAGGAATAGACATTGAGGTTCAGAAAACTCAATGCTTCCTGCTGCTTCTTGTTGTTGGGGATACTGTTCCCGTTTACGGCCTGGAAGTTGTGCAGGAAATTGTTGGGGGCATTGAATTTCGACTTGCTTACCATTTCGAAGATCATATCCTTGTTTTTCCTGTCGACCGGGAAGAGGTGATGTGCGAAACGCATCAGAAAGTTCTGTTTCAGTATTTCCGTACGCCCTTTTATATATATTTCCGCTTCGTACTTTGAAAGGACATGCTGGTATTTTTCGGCGTTTTTAATTACCTCTTTCATAATGGAATCCGCTTTTACGGACGATTCCGTTTTTTCTTTTAAATCAGGCAACACTTTACTTCTATAAGTGCTTTCCTGTTTGGCGGCAGCATTTACAGTCAATAAAATCAGAGCAAATATCAAAACGTATCTTTTCAACAAATTATCACCCCTTTTGCTGCAAACGTAACGAATAAAATTCAAATTAGTAGTAAAAGAAAGTAAAATGTAATTATAAATACAATTTATCGTATTAAACATTTTATTATTTCAAAAGAAAAGTTGTACATTTGTGCTTCATAAGTATGTTATAAAACAGTCGTGGTTAAGCAACAAAAAGAAGAGGTCGATCTATCGGCCAGTTTAGCAGAAGTATGGAGAGTACTGACCGACAAAGAGCGGGAAGTTCTCCGTAATAATTCGACGATCCAGCATTTCAAACGTAACGAGTTGATCTATTGCGAGGGCGACGAACCAAGGGACATGATGTGCTTACTGAGAGGTAAGGTAAAGATTTTTAAGGAAGGTGTCGGCGGTCGCAGCCAGATCATCCGGATGATTAAACCTGTACAGTATTTCGGTTACCGTGCTAATTTCGCTCAGGAGAATTACCTGACAAATGCCTCTGCATTTGAAGCATCTGTTGTTTGTCTGATACCGATGACAATAGTTACGGACTTGCTGATGGGTAATCCCAATCTGGCAATGTTTTTTATTCGTCAGTTATCGTTTGATTTGGGAGTGGCGGATGAACGTACCGTTAATCTTACCCAGAAACATATTCGGGGTCGTCTGGCGGAATCTTTATTATTCCTGAAAGATAGTTACGGTCTGGAAGAAGACGGGGCTACATTGAGTATTTACCTGTCTCGTGAAGATTTGGCAAACTTGTCGAATATGACTACTTCCAATGCTATCCGTACCTTATCGACATTTGTAACTGAGCGTATCATTGCTATCGACGGTAGAAAGATCAAGTTGATAGATGAGGATAAGCTGAGAAAGATAAGTAAGATGGGATAACGAAGATATGACTTTTGAAAACAAAAGAAGGGACTTTCAGTTACGAAGGTCCCTTCTTTTGTTTTTAAAAGTCATGACATTTATTTGATTGCTTCACGGATGCGAACTAAACGTGTCAGTAAGCCTTCGAGCAAATCTAATTGTAGCATATTGGCTCCATCGGATTTTGCTTTGGACGGTTCCGGATGGGTTTCGATGAAGAGACCGTCGGTGCCGACAGCAATAGCGGCTTTGGCTATTGTTTCTATCAATGCCGGCAGGCCGCCTGTTACACCGGATGTCTGGTTGGGCTGTTGTAATGAGTGGGTTACATCCATGATGACCGGATAACCGAAATCCTGCATTTGCGGGATGCCCCGGTAATCGACAACCAGGTCTGTATAGCCGAATGTGGTTCCCCGCTCGGTAATCATGACGTTGTCATTTCCAGCATCGGCAACTTTTTGTACGGCGAATTGCATGGCTCCGGGAGAAAGAAACTGTCCTTTCTTGATGTTGACGATCTTTCCGGTTTGTGCGGCGGCGACAAGCAGGTCCGTTTGACGGCAAAGGAAAGCCGGGATTTGCAAGACATCTACATATTCGGCAGCCATGGCAGCTTCATGGGTTTCATGTATATCTGTAACGGTCGGGACGTTGAATGTTTCGCTTACTTTGCGTAAAATCTTTAAGGCTTTCTCATCGCCGATCCCGGTAAATGAATCGAGGCGGGAGCGGTTTGCCTTGCGGTATGAACCTTTGAAGATATATGGAATATTCAGCTTCTCGGTGATGCCGATAACCTTTTCGGCGATACGTAGCGCCATGTCTTCCCCTTCGATCACACAAGGACCCGCCATCAGGAAGAAATTATCTTTATTCTTAAAATCGTTAACTGTTATCATAATTGTTTGAGTTTATGTTTCAAAATTTATCAAATTTGAACTATCCTGTCATCAACCTCACTTGACTATTACAGGTCTATTTGCCGTCTGCTTTAGCTGACGGACTAGTAAAGAATCTATCTCTCTGGACTTTAGTCCCATTTCTTAAAGCTTTCTATCTGAGAGAAATGTGGCTAAAGCCAAAAAAGAATCAGCTTGTAAACCGTCAGCTAAAGCAGACGGCAAATGAACCTGTAACAGATGAGTCACTTTGACAGTTGGATAGTTCAATTATTTCTAAATTGTCACATTGCCATATTGGTTCAATTATTTCCAAAATAGAATTATCCCTGTTCCAGCAACTCTAATGTCTGCCTGATCTTTTCCTCTGTCGGTAATGTGGCATCTATCCAATGGATCGTGCAACCCCGGCGTTCCATTCCGCGGAACCAGGTCATCTGACGTTTGGCAAATTGGTGGATGGCTATTTCTAATTGGGCAACCATTTCTTCGTAAGAAAGTTTACCAATGATGTATAGTGTGAGATATTTATACTCCAATCCGTAATAAATGAGGTCTTCCGGTTTGACGCCGGAGGCAATGATGCCTTTTACCTCGTCTACCATGCCTTCCTCCAGACGGGCACGCAGACGTCTGGATATTTTTTCGCGTCGCAGTTCCCGATCAATGTTTATGCCAATGATCAGGCTGTTGATCGGATCATATTCGTTTGCATCGGGGGCCTCGGTTTTATAATATTCTTCAATCTCGATGGCCCGTATCGCCCTTTGTGCGGAATCTACGTCTGTCTTGTTATGCAATACTTTGTAACCGGCTAGTATTTTTTCCAGTTCTTCCAGCGACTTGCCTTGCAAAGACTCCCTTAACTCCGGATTTTGGGGAACATCCAGCAGCTTGTATCCTTTCAATACCGCTTCGATATACATGCCGGTTCCACCGCAAAGGATAGGGAGCTTGCCTTTTTCTTGTACGTTCTGGTAAGCACGGAAGAAGTCATGCTGATATTCGAATACATTATATTTATATCCCGGATCGCAGATATCGATCAGATGATAGGGGATTACTTTACCGTTCACTATATAATCGGCCAGGTCTTTCCCGGTACCGATATCCATGCCACGGTAAATCTGGCGTGAATCGGCACTGATGATCTCCGTATCCAGCCGGTCGGCCAGCGCTGCGGCAAAAGGCGTTTTACCGGAAGCGGTCGGGCCTAGTATCGTTATAAGTTGATATGTTCTCATTATGGAGCAAAGATAATAAAAAAAGCCGTCCCCTTTGCGGAGGACGGCTTCCATATACTGATTTGTATTTGATTACTTACCAGCGATAACGCGAGCCATTTCACAAACTTTGTTTGAATAACCCCATTCGTTGTCATACCAAGAAACGATCTTAGCGAAGTTGTCATCCAAAGAGATGCCAGCTTTAGCGTCGAAGATAGAAGTGTTAGAGCAACCACGGAAGTCAGTTGAAACAACTGCATCTTCTGTGTAACCCAGTACACCTTTCAATTCGCCTTCAGATGCTTCTTTCATAGCAGCTTTGATGTCGTCCATTGTAGCAGCCTTTTCCAGAACTACTGTCAGGTCAACAACAGAAACGTCAGAAGTCGGAACGCGGAAAGCCATACCAGTCAGTTTACCGTTCAATACCGGCAGAACTTTACCTACAGCCTTAGCAGCACCTGTAGAAGAAGGGATGATGTTTTCAAGGATACCACGGCCACCTCTCCAGTCTTTCTTAGAAGGACCGTCTACTGTTTTCTGAGTTGCAGTAGCAGCGTGAACTGTAGTCATCAAACCTTTAACGATACCGAACTTGTCGTTCAATACTTTAGCGATAGGAGCCAAGCAGTTAGTAGTACAAGAAGCGTTAGAGATGATGTCCTGTCCTGCGTAAGTTGTGTGGTTAACACCATAAACGAACATAGGAGTAGCGTCCTTAGAAGGAGCAGACATGATAACTTTCTTAGCACCAGCCTGGATATGTTTGCGAGCAGTTTCGTCTGTCAGGAAGAAACCTGTAGATTCAACTACAACTTCAGCACCAACTTCGTCCCATTTCAGGTTAGCAGGATCCATTTCTGCAGTCAAACGGATTTTGTTACCGTTTACAACCAGGTTGTTACCTTCTACAGCAACTGTACCATCGAAACGACCGTGTACTGAGTCATATTTCAGCATGTATGCCAAGTAATCAGCATCCAACAAGTCGTTGATACCTACGATCTGAATATCATTGCCGAAGTTTTTAACTGCAGCGCGGAACACCATACGTCCGATACGGCCGAAACCGTTAATACCTACTTTAATCATTGTAATAAAACTTTTATGGGTTTATTAAAAATATTACATAAAATCCATTTAACAGCCACAAGGAGTTGCGCATGAAGCCAATATCGTCAGCATTGCGGTGAATGCCATAAAGAGAATCAAATTACGTTTCATTTTATCCTTGTTTTTAACGACTGCAAATTTAGTCATGTTTTTTTATTCTACCTTTATTAATGTGAGAAAAATATGCCCTCTAACATAAATTAAATGTTAGGAGTTATTTCTTTTTCTTAAACAGAAGGTTTGTAAACCAGCTTTGAGCCTTTCTGATTCCCCATGTCAGCAAGAATGGGCGGATTACATCCCAGGCTACGGGCAGCAGGCCTTGTGCGATACTCAGATAATCCGAGAAACCGATCGGGGTTACCGGCTGGCTGGCTGTTGCTGTTTCTGTAGATTCTGTTTTTTTTGATTTAGTGTTGGGAAATAGTAAGGTGGTGAAACCGGATATCAAAAGGCTGCCTGCATTTTCCTGGATATAAGAAAAGTCGTCATTCAGCTTTTGTTCCTGTATAACACATTGCTTCCGGATTCTTTCCTTGTCAGAAATCAGTTTCTCCAGTGGCGTCAGTGGCTTGTTTTGTATCTGTTGCATCATCTTTTTCGTCATTACCGTTTAATGCTGCAATCACTACGTTCAATACCGTGTTGCAGATTCTGCCTTTATTCATTATAATGAGCCCGATCAATAGGAGATATAACACTGCCACGAAAGCAAAGCCGGTTCCCATCGAACCGAAGATATCACCCATAAAGAACCCTAATGCCAGGAATATGAACAGGATGGCAAAGAAAGCCAGAAACAATAAAATTAGGCCATACGAAAGAATGGCGATCAGTTGGCCGCTTCTTTCGTATGTGCTTAACTTTAAAAGTTCAAGCTTTAATTCTACGTAAGTTGAAACATCATCTTTCAGCTCACGAAAGATTTTTCCTGAATCTTTTTCCATAAATAATTATTCAGCTACGATTTCTTCGGTAGCTTTTACAACTTCAGTTTTACCTTCTTTGTACTTGGCGAGAGCGGAATTAAAGCCTTCTTTTACTTTTCCAACTACACCGTTCAATTCTTCCAGTAACTGTTCTCTCTTATCGGTAGCTGCCAGATATCCAACTGCTGCACCAACTGCTGCACCAACTACCAAACCTAGTAATAATTTAGAATCTACATTTTTCATAACTCTTACATTTAAATGTGTTTACTAAAATAACGCTTTTATTCGAATGATAGTTTACTTCTGTGTTAACTTTTACTGTTAAATAAAGTTATGGCTTCTGTGTCTTAACGGCAACCCAATTGTTTTTCTCTGCGTGGAAAATGAATTTCAATCCGTTGCGTTCGCACTCTGCCTGGATGGCGGGAATGTCTTCAGTATAGAATCCGCTCATGAAAAGGGTTGCTCCCGGTTTCATGCAGGCGGCATACCGGTTAATATCGTTCAGCAGGATGTTGCGGTTGATATTGGCGAATACAATATCGAATATACCGAATGCGGGGATTTGTTCGGCGCCGCCCAAGGCAATCTGTATATCTTCCGTATGGTTCAACCGGGTATTTTCCAGCGCGTTGTTGTAAGCCCATTCGTCGATGTCGATTCCGACTACTTTATTGGCGTGTTTCATTTTTGCCAGGATGGCCAGTATGGCTGTTCCGCATCCCATATCCAGCAGGTCTTTGCCTTCCAGGTCGAGTTTCAGCATTTCGCTGATCATCAGGTAAGTTGTTTCGTGATTGCCTGTGCCGAAAGCCATTTTCGGGTCTATTATAATATTATATGTATAACCCGGTTCCGGTTCGTGGAAAGAAGCGCGGATGATGCAGTCGTTACCGATACGGATGGGCTTGAAATAGTTTTTTTCCCATTCTTCGTTCCAGTCCTTGCTTTCCACCAGTTGTTCGGTGTACCGGATGGTTACGTTTTCCAGCGGAAATTCATTCAGTTTATCCTGTAATGCTTTTACATTATATAATTGGTCGGATACATAAGCCAGCAAGCCGTCTTCGTCTTCGGTAAAACTCTCGAAACCGATTTCGCCCAGTTCGGACGCCAGTACATCACTGATGATTGTTGCCTCGATAGGCGATTCATAGGTGAATTTCAGTTCGTAATAATTCATATTCTTTGCTTTTTATTCGTTTGGGGACAAAGGTATCGAATATATTTAAGAAAATATAATCAGGATAAGAAAGGCCATTGTGCTTTTCCCACTTGAAGTATGTCCAATCAAAATACAGAACGGCTTTATCTCCGCATGTTGGATAGGCCCAAAATCAGTAACTGAAATTCTTTCCATATCATCTTTCTTTGTTATGACAAATATCGTCTTTTCTTAATAGGTTAAATGATCTTTTGTATAATATCCTTTATATCCAGATTCAATTGTCTTTACCGTCATCCTTGACTCTGTTTATCAAAATGTCATTTTACCTCTGTCGCCAGCAGGTTGTATGTATCAGGGCTTGGGTATATTGTTTTTTATTCGATTCTAAAGAAGATTGAAAGTGTCTTTATTTTGATTTTTATGATTTTGGTGTGCCTTTTTGCTTTGTTTCATCGATATAAAATAGATAAAGTGAGTGAATGAAGTTGTATACATGTGAATGTGTTGTTTGAATTGTATGTATGTTTTTATCTCTTCCAGAAAATAATTCTGCTAAAAAACATGCATTTCAAGTGATAAAACCATCCAAAAACGGCTAAATTCAACTGTAATTAACAAAAATTTCCTTTTAAACGAACCTCAATTTTGTTTAAAAGGAAAATAATCTCGTTTTAAACGAA